>NZ_JBFRGD010000008.1:0-281012 GCF_052115165.1 Paenibacillus sp. 2TAB23 | reverse complement strand
GGGTGGAAGCACAGCAATGTGTGCAGCTGACGAATACTAATCGGTCGAGGGCTTATCCTAAACACGTTTGCCGTGACCCATACATCCGGTAGACAGCAGCAAGAAGGTTCAGCAAACCTTATCTTTCGTATCCAGTTTTCAGGGCGTAAACACCTTGAACTACTTTTGTTGGATCTATTCTGAATTCGTTCAGAAAGCGGTTCAGCTAAAGATTCAATAATATGCAACAATTGACGCGGGGTGGAGCAGCCCGGTAGCTCGTCGGGCTCATAACCCGAAGGCCGCAGGTTCAAATCCTGCCCCCGCAACCAATCCTTGGTTTCACTTTCGGATTTTATCCGAGCTTACATATGGAGCTGTGGTGTAGTGGCCCAACATGCCTGCCTGTCACGCAGGAGACCGCGGGTTCGAATCCCGTCAGCTCCGCCATTTTAACAAAAGTGAACGAAAAATAGATGTTGGGGATTAGCCAAGCGGTAAGGCAACGGACTTTGACTCCGTCATTCTCAGGTTCGATCCCTGAATCCCCAGCCACTTTCTTTAAAGCGGCTGGTATTTGTAATTGCGCGCGTATGGCGGAATTGGCAGACGCACTAGACTTAGGATCTAGCGGGCGACCGTGGGGGTTCAAGTCCCTCTACGCGCATCATACGATGGAAAAGTCCTTGCTGAGCAAGGGCTTTTTTTTGTGTTCTTACCATACACATTGAAACCGCTCGGGATGGTTCTCTAGCGTTTTTTTGCGTTATACGGAGCAATCTTCGATTAGTAGGGCTGAAAAATGAGGTTAGTCAGGTTGTTTTGCCCTCTCATTTACGTGATTATGAAAGCATCAGCTTAGACTTACAGATGGAATTTTGGCAAGGCATGCTCTACTTATACGGAAAAGAATTGAGGTGAATTAATGACGGGAACCTAAACGGCTATTCGGCAGACTCGAAATGACAGCGCATACATTACAGCAATTGTTCACAACCAATATAGCTCTGGGAGGTACTCATGAAAACGAAATTTACAAGCAAACGGTATTTGCTCTTATGTTTGATGTCATTAATGCTATTCGTAACCATTTTGCCGGCTGGATTAGGCTTGAATGCGACGACCGTTGCCGCTGCAACGGCCTTTTCGAATGTTTCAGTCAATACGACTACGCCTGCTGTATATGGAAAGTACGAAATCCAGTTTGATTTGAGCAGCACGTATTCCAATCCTTTTAATCCGGATGAGGTGGATGTCAAAGCTTATTTTACGACACCTACCGGTCAGACGGAGGTTATGCCAGGCTTTTATAACAAAGCGTCCTCACCGAAATGGGCGGTTCGTTACTCGCCGAGGCAGATGGGCTCGCACAGCGTCGTCATTCAAGTGACTGACGGGAGCGGAACGGGACAATCGAGCGTTCTTACGTTCACTGCGGGCAGCCCTGGCACGAATCGCGGCTTCATGGGTACGAGCGGAAGCCGCTTCGTTGACAGCTATGGCAAGCAGTTGACGCTGCTAGGCAGCAACTATGCTTGGAACGCGAATACGATCCTGGATGAGCTTCCTAGGTATAAGGATGCGAAAATGAACATTATGCGTGTATGGTATACCTGCTGGTGGAACAACTATGCGCCGGAATGGGGACCGATCACAACAACACAAAATGGGATTACGATGTCCTATGATGGGATTGGAAAATATCAGCTTGAGAATCAGGCCCGCATGGACGAATTGATTGAGGAAGCCGCAGACAATGATGTATACATCATGCTGACGCTGAACAGCTTCGGCGATTTCTACTATGATTGGCCGATGAATGCTTACAGCACAGCTAATGGCGGTCCATCGTATTGGACGGAGAACAATACGGACTTCTGGACGAACGCTACGGCAATCAGTTACCAGAAGAAGCTGCTTCGCTACGTGTTTGCAAGATGGGGCTACAGCAGAAGCCTCGGCATGATGGAGTATTGGAATGAGTCGGACAATCGCGTGGATACGAGCGCTGCGAACCGCAGCAGCTGGCATAGTTCCGTCGACACATATTGGAAGAGTCTCGATTTCTACAATCGTCCGACAACAACAAGCTTTGCTTGGAAGGATCATGAGGAGTTCAACCAACCAACCTGGGAAACCTTGAATACGCTGGATACGACAAACTTTCATATGTATGATGGCTCCTCATCGGCACTGAACAAATGGGAGGCGGAGCTGAAGCATTTCATCGAGGATTTTGACGGCAGGCCAGCCTTTGTCGGCGAATACGGCAGTACGCATTCTGATCAATCCACGGATCCGAATTTGCCTCGCTTTATGCATGACGGCTTATGGGGCCCGATCTTCAGAGCCGGAGCCGCAGGGGGCAACCTTTGGTGGATTTTTGAGAACGGGTTCGATATTCCGGCAAGCTACAAAGCGATCTATACGGCTTTGGCAAACTTCATTCAGCCTGAGGAGCAGCATTTGATCAATATGCCGCATGTGGATTACGGCGCACAGTCAAACTCCACAAAGGTAGGCGGTTATAAGAATGGTGATCGAGCGCTGCTTTGGATTAATGACTCGACGGCTAACCATACGGTGAGCAGTCCGCGAACGGTAAGCGGTATGTCATTCAATGTACCGGGTATGAATCCGGGCACCTATGATATTTTGTACTATAACACGGTAACGGGTGCTGCGATCTCGACGACGACGGCAACCGTGGTCAGCGGAGTAGGCAATCTTGCCTTAAGCGCGATTCCTTCCTTTAACCGCGACATTGCGGTTAAGGCAGTCCGTCAAGGCAGCGAGGTGCCGGATACGCAGGCTCCAACCGCTCCGTCAGCTCTTGCTGTACAGGCGAAAACAGACACGACCGTCAGCTTGTCTTGGACGGGATCGACGGATAACGTGGCCGTGACCGGCTATGATATTTATAAAGGCGGTGTACTGACAGGCTCTACTTCGGGAGCAACGAGCTTCGTCGTAACGGGCTTGGCAGCAAGTACGACCTATAGCTTCACGGTGAAAGCGAAGGACTTCGCTGGCAATCAATCAGGGGCGAGCAGCGCGATCAGCGTGACGACAAACGCACCGCCTCCGCCGGACACGCAAGCACCTACTGTTCCAGGCAGCTTAGCTTCACCGGCTAAGACGGATAAGACCGTCAGCTTAACATGGAGTGCTTCAAGCGATAATGTGGGCGTTACCGCTTATGACGTTTTCCGAGGGGGAGTACTTGCAGGCTCCTCAAGCGCAGGGGTTCTAGCCTTCACGGATACAGGACTAACGCCGTTAACTTCCTATGCATATACGATTAAAGCAAGGGATGCGGCAGGGAACAGCTCAGCGGCGAGCAGCACGATCACTATTACGACGCTTCCGCTTATCGCACCAAATCTACTTCAGAACCCAGGATTTGATCAAGACGACGGATGGGGACGGCCGAATCAATGGACTTGCGAGCAAACCTTTTATTGCACAAGGGATACCTCCGTTAAACGTAACGGTTCAGGCTCCTTCAAGCTAAGCGGTAATTCAGGCGCATGGTTCGGGGTCTATCAGGATGTTGCTGCGAGCGCAGGCAATACCTATACCTTTGAAGGTTATTTGAATATCGCAAGCGCAACAAAAGCAGAAGCAACCATCCGCTTCTTGAACAGCGCTGGATCGGAATTGTCCAGCCACTCCGTTGCCAATTATAACGGGACAGCTACGACTGCAGGATTCGTGCCGATGAGCGGTGCATTCACGGCACCGGCGAATACGGCCTCCGCAAGAGTATACGTGTATTTACGCGACTTAAACGGAACGGTTTATCTGGATGATTTTTATTTGTCGAGCAGCGCAGATGGAGGCTCCGGCGGTGGTGACACGGTTGCGCCTGCCGCACCAGCAGGCTTAACCTCGCCATCGAAGACATCAACGAGCGTCAATTTAAGCTGGACGGCTTCGACGGACAATGTAGGCGTAACGGGTTATGAAGTCTATCGCGGAGCGACGCTCGCCGGTACGACAACGGGCGCCACGACACTGCAGGTGACGGGCTTGACGGCGAATACCGCTTATAGCTTCACGGTGAAAGCAAAGGACGCGGCAGGCAACCTGTCCGCGGCAAGCAATACGCTTAGCGTGACAACGAATGCGGCTGCGGATACGCAGGCACCAACCGCACCAACAGGCTTAACCTCGCCCTCGAAGACAGCAACGATCGTCAATTTGAGCTGGACGGCTTCAACAGACAATATAGGCGTAACGGGCTACGAGGTGTATCGCGGTTCAACGCTTGCCGGTACGACAACGGGCGCCACGACGTTGCAAGTGACGGGCCTAACGGCCAATACCGCTTATAGCTTCACGGTGAAAGCAAAAGATGCGGCAGGCAACCTGTCTGCGGCAAGCAATACGCTTAGCGTCACTACGAATGCGGCTGCGGATACGCAAGCGCCAAGTGCGCCAACTGGAGTGACGGCGCCTTCGAAGACAGACACAACCGTAAATCTAAGCTGGACGGCATCAACGGACAACATAGCCGTAACGGGCTACGAAGTCTATCGCGGAGCGACGCTCGCCGGTACGACAACAGGTGCGACGACGCTGCAAGTAACCGGCCTAACGGCGAATACCGCTTATAGCTTTACGGTGAAAGCGAAAGATGCGGCAGGCAATCTTTCTGCGGCAAGCAGTGCGCTGAGCGTAACGACGAATGCCGTGGCGGCGGGCAATCTGCTCGTGAATCCAGGCTTCGAGACAGATGATGGCTCAGGGAAACCTGCGACATGGGTTTATGAGCAGCCTTATTATGTGTCCCGTGACACGAGCGTTAAACAATCAGGAACGGCATCATTGCGCTTAGACGGATCAACAGGTCCATGGCATGCTTGGTACCAGGATGTAAATGCTTCCGCGGGCAGCACGTATGCTTTTAGCGGATCGGTCAATATTACGGCTAATAACGGATCGTCGCTTTATTTCAAGCTGCAATTCCTGAATTCGGCTGGCTCAGTCATTACCGAGAGCACGTTAGCGACATACTCGGGTACGACAACCAGCGGTTTCGAGAATGTGAGCGGTACGGCAACAGCTCCAGCCAATACGGCAAAGGTTAGAGTATATACGTACTTCACGGATATGAGAGGAACGTTCTATTTCGATAACTATTCCTTAACGAGCTCATAGGAAAGAAGCGCCCGGCGAGCAGGTCTCGCTGGGCGCTTTTTAGCATGCATGCTTGGTACAAAAGGATGTCTAGTTTGACGGGTCATATTAGCGTTTTCGACGCTTACAACGGCAATGTTCATCCGATATACTGGTCGGTGCGAGCGATAAGAGCAAGGACTATAAGGAGGATGCAGGCATGTTATTCGGCGCATGTTATTACCCCGAGCATTGGGAGCAGGAGCGTTGGGAGACCGACGCCAGGCTTATGAAGGAGGCAGGCTTTAACGTTGTCCGATTGGCGGAGTTTGCCTGGATTCGCATGGAGCCCGAAGAGGGCAGGTATGAATTCGGATGGCTGGACCAGGCAATCGCGTTATTCGGTGATTATGATATTCAGGTCATTCTCGGAACGCCGACGGCAGGCCCTCCCAAATGGCTGATGGATAAGCATCCTGATATGTATCAGCAGGACTACCAAGGCCATGTCCGCGGGTTCGGAACAAGACGTCATTACTGCGCCAATAGTCCGAATTACCATGGATATACGAGCAAGATCGTAACGCGAATGGCAGAGCAATACCGGGAGCATCCAAACGTGATTGGCTGGCAAATCGACAACGAGCTGGGAGCGATTGATACGGCTCGCTGTTACTGCGGAAATTGCAGAGAGGCGTTCATCACATGGCTGCAGCAAAGGTATGGGTCATTAGAGCAGTTAAATGAAGAATGGGGAACGATCTTCTCCAGTCAATCCTATACGGGCTGGGAGCAGCTGCATCTGCCTACTTATTCCGTGCATCAAGGGCATAACCCCGGCTTGGCGCTTGATTTCAGGAGATTCAGCTCCGATTCCGTCGTGAAGTATCAGCAGCTGCAGCTGGATATTTTGCGCAGCCTGTGCCCTTCCACGCAGCCGATTACGACGAATATGATGGGTAGCTTCAACGATCTGGATTATTATGATCTCGCAGCTCCGCTGGATATCGTATCGCTGGATATTTATCCGATTATGAAGCGAGTGCCAGAAGAAAGAGCTTTCCGGACGGGGCTTAATCATGACACGATGCGCGGGCTGAAAGGTCAAAACTTTTGGGTGCTTGAGCATCAGAGCGGTGCACCCTGCACCTATGCGATGTCCTCTACGCCAAGGCCGGGCGAGCTTAGAAGATGGACCTACCAGTCCATTGCCCGCGGTGCGGATGCCATCGTTTATTTCCGCTGGCGCACGCTGACGTATGCCTTGGAGGAGTTCTGGCACGGCATTCTGCAGCATCACGGACAGCCCGGCAGACGGTTCGAGGAGGTCAAGCAGGTTGGGCGGGAGCTTGCTGCTATCTCACCGCTGCTAGCCGGAACCACCGTGAAAGCGAAGGTTGCCATGCTCAAATGCTTCCACAATGAATGGGCATTCGAGCTGCAGCCTCATGGAAGCGGCTATGAATACAAGGAGCATCAGGCACAATATTACCGTTATTTTCATGAACGGAACATACTGGTGGATATTATTTCGCCAGACGCAAGCTTTGACGGGTATGAGCTGCTCATTATTCCGAATTTCATGATGGCACGGGAGGAGGCAACGAAGCGGATCCATGCGTTCGCCGAGCGCGGCGGGACGATTGTCATGGACTTTCGGGCAGGAGCAAAGGAATGGAACAACCGGATGCTGCCTCAAAGGCTGCCGGGCTTATATGCTGATTTGTTAGGCATTTCCATTGACGATTATGGCATTATCGAAGAGGACATTTCCATTGGCCTGCTTGAGCCGGAAGCGGAAGCGGCTGCAGCAAGCGATTCGGCAACCTACCCGGGCGAAGCAGCGACTTGGTACGACGTTATCGAGCTAGAAGGCGCAGAGCCGCTGCTGCTGTTCGCTAATGATTATTTTGCCGGTCAGCCCGCGGTAACGCGCAACCGTTATGGACTAGGGACGGCATATTATCTAGGAACGGAGCTTGATTCAGCTTCCCTGCACCGCTTATTTCATTCGATATGCAAAGACCTTAACCTCGAACCAGTGCTGCCTGGATTGCCGAGCGGCGTAGAAGCCATTTGTCGTATGCGGGAAGAGGGCGAGCGGAGCTCGGAAGTCATTTTCGTGATCAACCATAGCCGCGTTGACGCTGCTTTTACGCTTGACCGTATCTATGCAGATGCAATGACGGGCACGGAGCTCTCAGGCGAGGTAGTAATGGCTCCAAATGGTGTACTCGTGCTGGGTTCTACCGGTTAACGGGCTTGAAAAGGGCAGCCGCTTGGTTGATTAACCGTGCGGCTGCTCTTTTTTGTAGGGTGAGGAGATGGTGTTTCTAAGGTTGTTGGGTGGGGGCTCTGCTTGCATAATAAAGATAGATTCACTTCGAAAACGGTTACAAGGAAGGTGCAAAAAAGATGTCCAAAGCAACCGAGCAGATCAAGCTCGCCTCTTATTTACCTCAAGCAAAGCGGCGCGGCTTCTTCGGGAAGCTAATCAAACAACAGCAGCTGCTCATCATGTCAGTGCCCTTTGTGCTGATTGCGCTCGTATTTTCCTACGGTCCGCTGTGGGGATGGATTATGGCATTCCAGGATTACAAGATTGGCAAAGGCGTGTTAGGCAGTTCTTTCGTAGGCTTCGACAATTTCGTCAAAATCTTTCAGGATGAGCAATTTTATTTTGTGATGCGAAATACGCTGGCGATGAGCTTTATGGGATTGATCGCAAGCTTTGTCGGATCCATTGTGCTTGCGCTGCTCTTGAATGAGGTAAGGAAAACATTTTTCAAAAGAGCGATCCAAACGATTACGTATATTCCTCATTTCGTATCCTGGGTCGTAATCGCAAACGTCGTTACGTTTTTTCTATCGCCGGATGGCGGTTTGCTTAACGTGATCATGATGAAGCTTAAGCTGATTAACGAACCGATCTACTTCATGATCAAGGGGGAGTGGTTCTGGATCATCCATACGCTGGCGAGTTTGTGGAAGGAGCTGGGTTGGAGCACTATTATCTACCTGGCGGTGCTAATGGGACTTAATCCAGAGCATTACGAGGCAGCCGAGATGGATGGCGCAAGCAGGTTCCGCAAAATGTGGCATATCTCGATTCCAGGGCTGATGCCCACGGCGATCCTGCTGCTGACGATGTCCATAGGCTGGGCGATTAACAGCGGGTTTGAATCCCAATTCGTGCTTGGCAATCCGGCAGTCATAGAATATTCGGATGTCATCGATCTTTACGCGCTGCGGTATTCCACCCAGCTAAGCGACTATTCGTACGGCATGGCCATTAATATGTTTAAGTCCGTCATTAGCGTCCTGATGGTTCTGTCGGTTACCTATCTGGCGAAGAAGACGCAGCAGAGCCGATTGTTCTAATCGGAAGCATGGACGGCAGAAGGGAAAGGACGGAGAAGGATGAAAGGAACAACATGGGGTGACCGTCTGTTTGACGGCTTTAACTACACGCTGCTTGCCATACTCGGCTTTATAACGATTTACCCGTTCATCAACCTATTCGCGATCTCGCTCAATGATGCGCTTGATTCATTAAGGGGAGGCATCTATTTCCTGCCCCGCAAGTTTTCGCTGCTGAACTACCAGATTATTTTTGAGCAGGGGGATTTGCTGAGGGCGACGATCATGTCGGTTACCAGGACCGTCGTTGGTACGGTTTGCGGGGTGCTTGCCACCGTAATGGTATCCTACACGCTTAGCCGCAAGGAATTCGTTCTGCGCAAGCCGCTCAACCTGATTTTGGTGTTCACCCTGTTTATCAACGCAGGCCTGCTGCCAAGCTATATGCTCATTGTCAATTTGAATCTGATGAACAATTTTGCGGTTTATATTTTGCCCATGCTGATTAGTGCTTACAACATTATGATCGTGCGAAGCTATTTCGAGCAAATACCGGACGGCATGGTCGAATCGGCCAAAATAGACGGAGCCAGTGATTATCAAATCTTATTTCGGGTCATTATCCCGGTCAGCATGCCGGTCATTGCGACGATTACGCTCTTCATCGCCGTCATGCATTGGAACTCATGGTTCGACAACTACTTATATACGAGCGGTAATAAAGAGCTCAATTTGCTTCAGCTGGAGCTGATGAAAATATTGCTGACCTCGGTTAACGAGGTTGCCAACTCCTCTAATCCGACGAACAGCGATGCGCTCAAAACCAATCCGGATGCAATCCGGGCGGCCATGACGATTATTGTAACGATGCCGATTTTATTCGTCTATCCGTTCCTGCAGCGTTATTTCGTAAAAGGGATTATGGTAGCTTCGATGAAAGAGTAGCCAGGATATCTAACGGAGCGAAAGCTTCGATGATATAATTACAATCATTAGAATGAGAGGGAGTCTACAATGACAAAACGCGGGACAAAGAAAACGCTTACCGTAAGCATGGTCATGATTCTAATCGCTGTCATTTTTGCAGGCTGCAGCGGCAACAACGGCAATAACAACGCTCCAACCAATTCTGTTGCTTCACCGGCTGCATCGAACAGTGAAGCAGCGGAGGAAGAAACACCGGCTGCTCCGGATTTGACGCCGGTAGAATTCACGATTAACACATCGGATGACCAATTGAAATGGGATACGCCAATCAACAAAATAATTACGGATAAGACAGGGGTAACCTTCAAGTACGACCTAACGGTAGGCGATCAATTCCAGCGCTGGGATCTATGGCTTGCAAGCAAGGATTACCCGGACATTATCGTGCTTGATCCAAAATACACGCTTCGGTATAAGGAAGCAGGCGCCATTATTCCTCTAAATGACTTAATTGAAAAATACGGCCCGAACATTAAAGAGAAGTTTGGCGATAAATTCAATTTGCTGAAGGACGAGAATGGCGACATTTATTCCCTATATTCCGTACTTCTTGCCAAGGAAGCGCCAGCGGACGCAACGGGGAACTTCATCGTGCAATACGATGTGCTGAAGGAAGCCGGTTATCCGGAGATCAAAACCTTCGACCAGCTCTATGAGGTGATCAAGGCCTACAAAGCGAAGCATCCGCAGGTGGACGGCAAAGATACAATCGGCTTTGGCGCTTACATGAACGGCTGGGTTATGAAGCATGCATTCAATAACCCCATCATCTGGGGCAGCGGTCTTGCCGATCACGGGAACTACACGATCTCAGACAGCGGCGAAGTCAATTACAACCCAGTCTCCGATGCAACGAAGACGTATTATCAGTTCCTTAATAAGCTTAACAATGAGGGACTGCTGGATAAAGAATCGTTCTCGATGGATGAAAAAGCGTTCCAGGCGAAGGCTGCACAAGGCAGAATCCTTGCAGCTTACTCGCCAAACTGGCTGCTTGGCGATGCAGAGAAGTCGCTGCGCGCTGCAGGGCAACCAGAGAAAGCCTATGCGCATATTCCGATCTATTTCAACGAAAACGTTGTTGACCACTCGAATTCCAGCACGCCAACGAGCGCGGGCAACTATCAGTGGACGATCTCCAGCAAGACAAAAAATCCAGAGCGCATCATTCAAATGATCGACTACTTGTTCTCCGACGAAGCCCAGGTTCTGACGCAATGGGGAATCGAGGGTGAAGACTATTCGGTTGTTGACGGCAAAAGAACAGTTAATCCTGAGCTTGTAACAAAGCGCCAAACGGATGCCAACATCGACTACGACAGAGGGTTCAAAAGCGTAGGTACGGGCACCACCTTCTGGTTCGGCGTCGGTCATGGCGCTAAGCTGGCTGATGGCGACTATTCGACTCCGCTTACGAAGGATGTCGTGGAGCTTGGCTACGATGACATGACGAAGGAAGTGCTTGCGAAATACGGCAAGCAGGTATGGGCTGACTTTTTGGCACCTGTTGAGTATGTGCCGGGCTTCTTGTGGCAGCTAACTCCTCCAGAGGCTACGAAAGTAGAAGAACAGAAGATGGACGACACTTGGCGGAAAAACATCCCCAAAATCATTTTATCCAAGGATGCGGATGCATTTGAAAAGTCATGGGGCCAGATGGTAACCGAGATCGACAAGGCCGGGGTCAAAAAGGTAAATGAGGCGTATACGAAGCTTTGGAAGGAATTTATCGAAAAGTATAATCAAAATATAGCTGGCTAACGGCGCGAAGCCGTACTCCTTGTCGATCCACGTCGACAAGGAGTATTGGCGTCTCCGGCGAATTTTTCAGGTACGAGTGTTGCCATTATGCAGATGCGGGGTCGATACAGAGATGAAGATCCGAACGAAGCTAATCTTATCCCATTTGTTGGTGGTGCTTTTTCTGCTCGGATCGCTGGGCTATGTGCTTGTCAAGCGCAGCACCGATCTGGTCTTCGAGACGATAACAGAAAACAACCTGCTTTCTTTATCACAAGTCAGCTCCAACCTTGACAATAAGCTGACCTCTTATGAAGAAATTACGAATACGCTATTTCTAAACCGTGCACTCGATGAAATAACGGAAACCAGATTTGAGGACAATATAACCGCGTACCAGCAATATTTCGATTACTACCAGCCCTTCGTATCAGCAGTCCAGACGACGAAGGACATTCATCATTTTTATCTGTATTCGGACAATCCTACGTTTCTATTCTCGAACGTATTTCTAATTGATGAAACGATCAAAGACAAAGGCTGGTATAAGGAAGCGCTGAACAGCCAAATCGGTGGTTATTGGACCGGTGCGTATTTGTCCTCCTATGATAATATTCGCTTATTCAGTTACAAGAAGCGCTTGAACAACTTCGTCGCGGACTCGCCCAAGGTAGTTTCGATCGAAATCAAGCTGAAGGTGCTCTACGATTTGGTGAGTGAGGAAAGCAAGACCAAACGCTATATATTCGCGCTGGCTGACGGCAGCGTGTTAATGGATACGGTGAGAGACGGAACGCTCAGCCGTATTCAATCGCTTGCCTATGCAGACCGTATTCAGGCGAGCGAGAGCGGGAGCTTTATCTATAAAGAAAAGGCCACAGGAAACACGTACCAGATTTTGTTCAAAACGCTGGATTCGCATAATTCGGTCCGCGGTATGAAAGTTATTTCCTATATTCCCATTAATGATGTAATGCCTAAAGTTGAGCAGCTCAGATCGATGGCAGTCGCGCTTTATTTGATTGCCTTTGGTTTAACGGCATTGTTAATATCGGCGATATCAGTCGGTATGACTAGGCGCTTATCGGAGCTGTCGATGAAGATGAAGCGGGTCCATAAGGATAACTTCGAGTCCTTCGTCGTCGTGAAAGGAAAGGATGAGGTCGCTCAGCTTGGCGAAATGTTCAATATGATGGTGCGCAGGCTCGGCCAGCTGATCAGCGAGGTTTATCAATCGGAGATCGACCGGAAGGAGCAGGCTTATCGGACGAAGGAAGTAGAGCTGTACGCGCTGCAAACACAAATTAACCCTCATTTCTTGTTTAACGTGCTGAACATGATACGGGGGAAATTGTTGATTATCGGCGAGCGTGACACCGCCAAGGTCGTCGGGCTTCTAGCGAAATCGTTCCGCATGATGCTTAAAAACGGCGGTCAGATGATTAAGCTTGCGGATGAAACGGAATTCGTCGATAACTACTTGCAAATACAGCAATACCGGTTCGGTCATAAGTTTACGTACACGATCGATATTCCGTCCGAGTATCATGCACTCCTTATACCGAAGCTCATTATTCAGCCGCTGGTGGAGAATGCGATTTCGCATGGCGTTGAGTTGAATCCGGAGCAATCGCGCATTTGGATTACAGGCGAGAAGGTAGGCGAGAGCTTGCAGCTTACGATCGGCGACGACGGACTGGGCATATCCGAGGAACGGCTTGCCGAAATTATGAATTGGCTGGGTGAGGATTCATTGGCAACGGATCGAAACATCGGCATTCGAAATGTGCATGCTCGGCTGAAATACTTGTACGGCGACGAGTATGGCTTGAAGATAACCAGCCAGGCGGGCGCAGGTACAACGGTAACTATTCTTATTCCACTAGGCCAAGACAACGGAGGCGAGAGGCATGCTTGAGGTATTGATTGTGGATGATGAGCCGCTTGCACGAGAATCTTTGAAGTATTTAATCGATTGGGAGGAGCATGGGTTTGCGATTACAGCAGAAGCGGAGGACGGTGTGCGCGCACTCGAGTTCATTCAGGAGCGGCACTTCTCACTGGTGCTTACGGATATTCGAATGCCGCGAATGAGCGGGCTGCAATTCATCGAGCAGCTGCAGCAGTGCTCCGAAGCGGAAGTCATTATTCTTAGCGGCTACGAGGACTTTGATTTCGTAAGGCAGGGACTGAAGCTCGGCGTGACCGATTATTTGCTGAAGCCGGTGGATGAGGTGGAGCTCATTCACGTGCTGCAGAGGGTTGTCGCCGTCATTAAGGAGCGCGAGCGCACGAGGCGGCGCGAGCAGCTCGGACTTACCGTGCTTAGGGATCAATTCCTGCGCAAGCTGGCGCATGGGCAAGTAGGCGGACAAGAGCTTGGCGAGCAGACGGAGCTGCTGGGCTTGGAGCTGGAGGGCTCATGCTGCTGCTTGCTGCTGGAGCTCGACTTTCTGTCGGGGGAAGGAAAAGCGATTTCTGAGCAAGATATGGAGCTGAAGCGTTACGCGATCCGGAATATCGCAGAGGAGCTGTGTCTGGGAAGCGGTTATCTCTTCGAGGAGTCAGAGGAGCGCTTCGGTATTTTCATGAGGAGTGACAGCAGCACGGTGGAGAGCGGCAAGGCTCGTCAGCTTGCGGAGGCTCTCGGGGCGGCAGCTAAGCAATATGCCAAGGAGACCGTTACGATTGGAATTGGCGAATGGGTGCAAGCTGCGGACAGGCTGGCGGATTCCTATTCGGGCGCTGAAGCCGCGCTGGACGGAAAGTTTCTCATAGGCGGAGACACGATCCTGACAGGCCGCAGGGCTGACAAGGATGACATGAAGCAGCAGGATACCAGCAAGCTGCGGGAGGATTTGCTTGAAGCCGTGAGAAGCAACCGGGAGGAGGCCTTGATGGAGGCGCTTGGGCTGTTGTGGGATAGCTTCCGAGCCGGCGGTGGCAACGCGGGTGGCGGCACTTCGGCTGGCGCAGGCGACCATGCGCGCATGACGGTGCTGGAGCTGCTCGTTCAGCTGCTTCAGGTAGTGAAGACGTCGGGGGCAAGCTCGGATACGCTCTTTAATTACGAGCTCGGTGATTATGAACGGGTAATGAGAGCCAAAACGATTGACGAGCTATATGTGATCACGGCAAGCAAATGCATGGGCGTACTGGAGCTGCTCCGCCAGATGAAGGAGCTTCAGCCCCACCATGTCGTGACAGAGGTTAAGAAAATCGTGCAGCAGGAGTACCACACGAATATTAGCCTGCGCTCCGTTGCGCAGAAGGTATATTTGAATCCCAATTACCTTGGGAAGGTGTTCAAAGCGGGTACGGATCAGTCTTTCAATGATTATTTGCTTCATGTACGCATGGAGAAGGCGAAGCAGCTGCTGCTCGGCTCGAACAAAAAAGTGTATGAGATTGCGCAAGAGGTCGGCTATGGCGAGCTGGATTGGTTTTATAAGCGATTCAAAGCCTATGTGGGCATTAGTGCGGGCGAGTACCGGGGGAAGAGCGGACGTTAGGAGCGGAATGCGCATAGGTTCGAGCGGTGGCATGCTATTGAGAATATTCTTTTTTTTTGAAAAAAGCTTGCTTTTTATTCTCCGAAATGTTATTTTATTTCTTGTCGCCGAAACGCTAAATGTGGAATAAGGCACTTAAAATAACATGCGGAAGTGGCTCAGCGGTAGAGCATCGCCTTGCCAAGGCGAGGGTCGCGGGTTCGATTCCCGTCTTCCGCTCCATACGAAATCAACCGAAACACCTTGCGCTGCGAGGTGTTTTTTTGTTATGTATTAATGAGACAGGAGGCAGGATGATGCGTAAACTTGTATTTTTTGTTGGTGGAGCAGGTGCGGGCAAGACGACTTTGGCGAAAGCATTGGCAAGGAAGCGAGAAGTTGCCGTGATTGACATGGATACGGTGCTGCGCCCTGCTGCGGTTGCCCTTATGACCCAAGCCGGGCTTGATCCGAGCGACCGGGATTCCGACAGCTACAAAGCGTTATGCCGCGATCTCGGGTATCGGCTTACGATGGATGCGGCGCTGGAGAACATCGCGAATGAAGTAGATATGTTCGTCGTCGGTCCGTTCACGAAAGAAACGGAGGCACCGAATTGGATCGAGCAAGAGCTCTCGGCAATTGGGGCCTCCGTGTCGGATGTGGATGTACGGGTCGTGTTCGTCCAGCTCCGCGATGATCGGCTTCACCATGAACGAATTAAGCAAAGAGGCTTGGAGCTGGATCAATACAAGCTGGACAACTGGACGGCATTCAGCCGCGCACTAATTAAGCGGGAGCTGAAATGGCCGCTCGCGTCGTCGTCCGTGCTGTATTTCGACAATTCCGAGCCTCTGACTGCGGAGAAGCTAACGCTGCTGGAGCAGTTTGTATTCGGCGAAGCCTCTCGTCAACCGTGAGCTACTGCGGTAATCTTGCCTTCAGCTCGTTAAATAAGGCTTCTGTCTTGGCGGCTTCTTTGTCATTGAATATGACGACAAGGCCATCGAGCTCGATGTGAATGTAAGGCGGCGTATTTTTGAATACATAAAGCTTCGCTGCGCCAAGCTTCTCCAAGGAGAAATTTCCGCGGGCATATTCTGCTGTCGCGGTGCCGTTCGTTCGGAAGCCACTCGGAAGCTCCTGCTCAAGCGTTATGCCCTTTACATCGCTTAGGCTAAAGCTGTAATCGTACAGCGGGTAGTCAATGTCTACGACCCCGCTATCGGATACCGTAATGGCAGGGGAGGTCTGATCAGATTGTACGGCAAATGCGGCGAGCGGAATGATAATTGCCAGTGCGAATACGATGCTGCCGTATTGGATCCATTTGCCGCCCCGCGTAGCCATATTGACTGTCGAGCCTATGCCCATGCGTTTTGGAACCATCACGGATTGGTCTTCCGGATTATAGTAAGTCGAGCCGTTAATCCAGTAGCCGTCGTCATCGGTCAGAATCGCTTTACCGTCTGTATCCGCTAGGTTATCCTCCAATGTGCGCACTTTGTTGTGCACAAAAAAGATGCTGCCAAGCGGAATGAAGGAAACCATGACGATGCCGATCATCCACTGGGTGAAGGTAAGGGAGCTTCCATTAGAGAGTATCAGATAAGCGACATAGGCATTAATGCTCTCAAAAATAGCCAGCAGGGGCCAAAGCATGGACCAGTAGCGCCGCGCCGCACGGTTGATAGCAGCATTAATATCGTGGTTTTCGCTGTAAACCTTCGTTTTCATATGGCCAAAGGCTGTAAAAATGACATACAGAACGACACTCATAGCGAGCGAGGCAATCCCGGTCATTCTGAGGAGACGGTCGTGGTTAGACAAGGAAATGAGAATGGGCGCGACGGAAAGAAGGGCAGGAATGATGAACCAATAAGGAGAGACGAGCTTCGATTTCTTGAGCTGCGTAATTGTGGCATCGATACGGACCGTTCGCTTCTCGCCGACAAACCAATCATTCTCGCGCTTGATCCGGCTAGCTTTACGGTGAATGCTGTTGAAGGGCAGCTTTGAAGTATACAAAAAAGCCGCGATCCAGACAAACAGATAGATAAGCGACAACGAGAAATAGCTGCCAAGCACAAAAAATGGCGCTAACGTTAAGAGTGCAATAACGGCGTAAAGTGTATAGTTTCTTTTGTACTCCGCTTGAAGCTGCTTGATACTGGTGTCCTTAAGCCCCTGCTTGGGAAGCGTGACACCGAACAGGAGCTGATTGCTAGGCACGGCTTGCTTCAGATACAAAACAACGATGCTGATATAAATGATTACGACTGGGATAATGAGAAAAAGATTGCTCATAGTTGGTCTCCTATTCTAGCAGGGGATGATGTTTGCTGGCTGCTGCCGTGAAAATGGTCGAGCAAATCTGAATAAATTCCTCTTGCCCGACTCCCTTTAAGCTTGCCTCCGAGATGACGAGCTGCAATTCACGCTCAAGCTTCCGGTTGAAATCCTGTTGTTTGGTCCAGAGGGTGCTTACCTTGGCGCCATGGCGGCGGTCAATCGATATGTAGCCTTCGTTTTTTAGGATGGCGTATGCTTTGTTCACCGTCATGGCGTTGACCCCCAAATCATCGGCAAGCTGCCTGACAGATGGCAAGCGTTCTCCGTATGCAAGTCCGCCTACGCCAATTCCGATGATGATTTGGTTGCGGAGCTGTACGTAAATCGGTATTTCGCTGTTATAGTCGAGCTTCAGTATCATCGGATCACCCCTGTGTACAAAGTATTATTTGTATTATGCATGTTAATACAATTAAAGCCATTAGTCAAAAATGATTGGCTGGTTTTGGACAGGCGGTGCTTCGAATCGCTATAATAGGCAGAAGCGGATGCAGATCCGAAACTTATACAAAAAAAGAAATAACCAATAAAACCGTCAAGGAGAGAACAGAATGATTAGATTCGGCATAATCGGCACGAACTGGATTACGGAGACATTTATTGATGCGGCACGCGAGGTAGAGGATTTCGCGCTTACAGCCGTTTTTTCGCGCTCGGCAGAAACAGCGGCTGCATTCGCGCAGAAGCATCAGATTGCAGCCGAATTCACGGATATCGTTGAAATGGCAACCAGCGGACTAATTGATGCCGTATACATAGCAAGCCCTAACTCGTTCCATGCGGCTCACGCCATTACTTGCATGGAGCACGGTATTCATGTGCTCTGCGAGAAGCCGATCGCTTCGAACGCACACGAGCTGCGCCGAATGGTGGCTGCAGCGAAAGAAAACGGGGTACTGCTGATGGAGGCGCTTAAGTCCACTTTCCTTCCCGGCTTTCAAGCGATTCAAGAAAATGTGGGCAAGCTGGGTGAGATTCGCCGCTACTTCGCCAGCTATTGCCAATATTCATCCAGATATGATGCGTACAAATCGGGAACGGTGCTTAATGCGTTTAATCCCGTTTTCTCCAACGGGGCACTCATGGACCTGGGAATTTATTGCTTGTATCCGCTTGTTGCGCTATTCGGGAAACCCGATGTCGTCAAAGCGACTGGGGTCATGCTCGAATCCGGCGTAGACGGGGAGGGCAGCATCGTGCTGCAATACGGAAGCATGGATGCGGTCATTATGTATTCGAAGATTACGCATTCATCCTTGCCGTCCGAGATTCAAGGCGAGAGCGGAAGCATCGTAATTGACAAGATCAGCGAGCCGGGCAAGGTTCAAATCGAGTACCGGGACGGAACGAGCGAGGACGTCTCGCGTGAAACAAGCAGCAAATCCATGTATTATGAGGCGAAAGCTTTTATCGGGCTGATCCAATCCGGACGCACGGAATCTGACGTGAATACGTTTGAGAATTCGTTGATTACGCTGGAAATCATGGATGAGGCACGTAAGCAAATCGGTCTTGTTTATCCAGCGGATCAAGCGGTTTCCCTATGACAAATGGCCTATTTTCGTCAAAAGGATTGACATTGGTTTTTAATAATGTCATTATGATAATATCAAATCGAAATAATACTTCTGATCAGGAGAGCGACAACCATGGTCGAGAATGAATCCAATTATTCAGCCGCTAATTACAGAACGCCGGATGGCGCTCCGGCTGATATCGTCATCTTTACGATCGTCTCCACCGAGAAGCAGTCGGCTAAGAAAGCACTGCCAACCCGCGAGCTGCATGTCATGCTGATCCAACGGAACATCTGGCCCTTCAAAGGACAATGGGCGCTGCCAGGCGGATTCACGCAGGAGAATGAGACGGTCTACGAATGCGCGAAGCGCGAGCTTCAGGAAGAGACATCGATCGAAGACGTGCACATCGAATATTTCAACGTGTACAGCACGCCTGGCCGCGATCCACGGGGCTGGATTATCTCGCATGCATTCCTTGCGCTGGTCAATGAAAAGCTGCTGGCGCACAGGGCGGCGGCTGTTGACGCTTCGGATGTACGGCTGTTTACCGTAGAGGAAGCGCTGCGCATGGATCTTGCGTTTGACCATAAACAGATTCTATCCGACGCCCTGGAGGGCATACGGAAGAAAATGCTGACGACGACGATCGCAAGGGAGTTCCTGCCTGAGGAGTTTACGCTGAGCGAGCTGTATCAGGTTATACAGACGGTGGTTCAAGATTTCGAGGAACCGAACTTCATTCGCAAGCTGACCTCGACCAAAAGCCGCAGCGCGATTATCGAGGAAGCGGCGGACGAGAACGGACTGCCGAAGCAATCGAAGCAGTATTCGCAGCGTGCTGCGCAGTTGTACCGGTTCACGAAGGAAGAGCCCCAGTTGTCTATCTATAGCTGAACGCTAACGAGGAGAGTGAAGGCATGCTGAAGTTTAATGGAGTGGAGCTAGGTCTAAAGCAATTCCCGAACGGGGAGACATTGATTAATGGCGATGAAATTTTAATGCGTATGGCGGATTTCAATACAATCGTGTGGAAGTACGAGGACGACGGCGATCTCATTAAGCTGATGTTTGTCAAAAGCTACCTCGATGACCGAAGAGTCAGATGTACGCTTACGATCTACTATATGCCTTACAGCCGAATGGATCGCATAGAGGGGACTTCGGCCTTTACGCTCAAATATACGGCTGCCTTCATCAACCAATTGAACTTCGAGTCGGTTACGGTAATTGAGCCGCATTCGGATGTGACATTAGCGCTTATCGACCGCAGCATCGGCAAATATCCGACGATTCAGCTGCTGGAGCAAGTGGCGGCAGAGGTAGGCTTTGATGCCGGGCAGGACTATCTGTTCTTTCCGGATGCCGGGGCTCAGAAGAGGTACAGCAAGGTAGAGGGGTATAAGCAGCTGGTAGGCTTCAAGGCGAGAGATTTCCAGACGGGGCAGATCAAAAGCCTAGAGGTTGTAGGCAATGTGGAGCGCAAGGGCTTCACAGCCATTATTGTCGATGACCTTTGCTCGTATGGCGGCACTTTCATGCTTAGCGCAGAGAAGCTGAAAGAGATTGGAGCATCGCATATCTACTTGCTAGTCGCACACTGCGAGAATTCGATTTTCAAAGGGAAAATACTAGAATCGGATCTTATTGATAAAGTATTCACGACCGATACAATACTCAGTCAAGCCGGGCATGAAAAAATTCGCCTATACGAAATGGGAGGCCTATAAGATGACTAAAACTTTCGTTTATCCAGCAACGCTGCTATGTGATTTCTACAAGGTTAGCCACATAAACCAGTATCCAAAGGGAACGGAGCTTGTCTATTCGACCTGGACCGCGCGCACGAGCCGGCTGGAAGGTATCAACGAGGTCGTCGCTTTCGGCTTCCAATCGTTCATTAAGCAATATTTGATTGCCTACTTCAATGAGAATTTTTTTGCCCGGGCCAAAGATGACGTTGCCGCGGAATACAAACGGCTGATTCAATACGCGCTTGGCGAAGAAAACCCGGATGCCTCGCATATCGAGGAGCTGCATGATCTCGGTTATTTGCCAATCCGAATCAAAGCGATCAAAGAAGGCAAATTAGTGCCCGTAAGAGTGCCGATGCTGACGATCGAGAACACAAAACCTGCGTTCTTCTGGCTGACGAACTATCTGGAAACGCTGATGTCGTGCCAATTGTGGATGCCGGCAACCAGCGCGACGCTTGCTTTCGAATACCGCAAAATATTGGAAGCTTATGCGCTTCAGACAAACGGGGACAGTACCGGCGTACCGTTCCAAGGACATGATTTCTCGATGCGGGGCATGGGGGCGCTCGAATCGGCGCTTGGCAGCAGCGCAGGGCATCTCTTATCGTTTACGGGCACCGATACGATTCCGGCTATTATCTATTTGGAAAACTATTATAATGCGAACATTGAGAACGAATTGGTAGGCACCTCGATTCCGGCGACGGAGCACAGCGTCATGTGCGCGCATGGACGTGACGAGATGGCATCGTACCGCTATTTGATCAAAGAGGTGTATCCGAACGGCTTTGTCTCGATCGTATCGGATACTTGGGACCTATGGACGGTGCTGGATGTCGTTATTCGCGGTCTGAAGGAAGATATTATGAGCAGGGACGGCAAGGTAGTCATCCGTCCGGACAGCGGGGACCCGGTTAACATTATTTGCGGCGATCCGAACGGGGAAAGCGAGTTCGAACGCAAAGGCGTCATCGAGATTTTATGGGATATCTTTGGCGGAACCGTTACGGAGAAAGGCTACAAGCAGCTCGACAGCCACATTGGAGCTATTTATGGCGATGCGATTACGATCTCGCGCTGCAGCGAGATCTGCGAGAGGCTGGCTGCCAAAGGCTTCGCTTCGACGAATATGGTATTCGGCATCGGATCGTTCACGTACCAATACAACACCCGCGACACCTTTGGTTTTGCTTTGAAATCGACGTTCACGATCGTTGAAGGCGAAGAACGCAAAATCTATAAAGACCCTAAAACCGATAACGGCGTGAAGAAATCGCAAACGGGACTTGTGCTCGTCACCGAGCAGGACGGAAAGCTTGCGTTCACTGATAACTTAAGTGTAGCGGAGTATGAAGCACGCAAAGCCGAGGATCAGCTCGAGGTTGTATTCGAGGACGGGAAGCTCATTCAGGATTTGACGCTGGCCGAGGTACGCGCGAACTTATTGGCTCATTTATAAAATAGAGTTAGGCAATTGAAAGAAAAGGGCAATGAAAACAGCGACAGCCAAGGGCATGAAAGAAGCCGGAGGCTGTCGCTGTTTGCTTATTGCAGAAAGCTCAATTGCAGAAAGCTCAAAGGTGCGAAATTAACATTTGCAGACCATGAGCATGTTTCCGTCAGGGTCTTTAAAATTAAAAAAGTGGCCATGCTCAATGTCGGATGCCAGTTCAACCCCTTTGTCCTTCATGAATTGAAATGATGCTTGAATATCCTCGGTATTGAAATGGAATATCGGCGTTCTTGCAAAGGTGTCGTCCGTATAGATTTTACTGTCCAATACGAGGTTTTGCCCATCGTTATTCAGTGGTATGCAGCATAAATGCCCTGCAATAATCTCGAATACAGGCTCAAGCCCGAGTATGCCGCAATACCATTCTCTCGCCTTTTGAATATCGCTGACTACAACAAAGATAGCACCCACCTTGTTTAGAATTGGGTTAATAGGATTCACGCTCCTTTATCATTTGGGTATATTTTACCATAAATTGGGTTCCCTCGGTGAAGGAGAATATGTAGTCTCGATCGGGAAACCAATCCTATTTTCACAAAAGGATTGACATATGCCGGGTATTGGGAATATTATGATGTAAATCAAATGAAAGGAGGCCGATGACAATGTTCCCATTCCAACTAGAACCATACAATTTAGGATTAAGCAGTCTAGAACAAAGCATTTCTGAACAAAACACAGCTTCATATCGCAAGTCCATTGCGTCGGCCTCTGCGGGGCCTATGCCTGTTTTCTAATCTGCTGCATGCTGCGGCATTTAGGAAGCGAAGGCGCAAGTAAAGCCATGGACATTACAGGTCCATGGCTTTTTTGTGTTCATTTGATTATTGAGGAGATTAAACGTTTATGAAAGAAACCTATTACCAAAACGTACAGCTGCCATCGGGGCAGGTACACGTATATGCAGGACCCGAGCTATTCGCGTCCTTAGACTATAAAGTATTTGAAATGGCGAACAACAATTTGCAAATTCCGAATCAGGTGTACATGAGCTACACGCCGGACGTTCATGTCGGCATTGGAACCTGCATTGGCACGACAGCGATATGGAATGTGAGCGACGGCTTCGTATCCCCTTCCATCGTCGGTAGCGATATTGGGTGCGGGATGCGGGTGCAGCTCACGAGCCTGCACAAGGATGATCTGAAGGAGGTTAAGCTGCGTCGGAAGCTGGTTCGGGCGATCGAGAAGTATTTGCCTGCCGAGGAGCATGCCAGAGGACATTTCTCGGATATAAGGCTGGAGCATGTCGTCAAAAAGGGGCTGCACGGCTTGCCGAAGAAATATATCCCGGATGCGTACACGCCGCGCAAAGCGACCTCGCTGACCCATGTGGAGAGCAGCAGATTCGATTTCGACGAGGATGTGCTGGATATATTCCCGGAGATGGTCTGGCATCGCGCGCATCGACAGCTGGGTACGCTCGGCGGCGGCAATCATTTCGTCGAAATCCAAGCAATCGAAATCGCGGAGGAGAATCGGGAAATCGCCGAGGCTTGGGGATTGTACGACGGTCAAGTCGTTATTATGATCCATTCCGGCTCCCGCGCCTGGGGAGGCGCGGTCAGCCAATACTGCGGTACCGATATTGCCAAAATGATGCGGCAAGAGGGGATCGGCACCGCTGATCCCAAGCTGCTCTATGCGCCGCTCTCCCATCCGCTCGGGCAAACGTACGTGAATCTCATGTACTCCGCATTGAATTATGCGGTTGTGAACCGTCACTTGATTGCTTATGCGGTTCGCGAAGCAGGCAAGGATATATTCGGACCGAAGTTCGAGCTGCGCACGCTGTATGATCTTATGCATAATTATGCTTGGGAAGAGCAGATGGATGAGCAATCGTATTTCGTACATCGCAAAGGGGCGACCAGAGCGCTGCCCGCCGGCCATCCGGATAATCCGGAGACATACCGTGCAACGGGGCATCCCGCGCTTATACCAGGCTCGATGGGAACGTCCTCCTACATTATGGTCGGCAGCCCGGAGGGGAAAGCGAATCATTACTCGATTTGCCACGGAGCGGGACGCATTCGTTCCCGGAACGCCACGAAACAGCTAGTATCGGTAGAAGAGGTAGCAGCTGCAATGCGGGTAGGGACGGACGATGAAATCGTGGTGAATCAGCGCTCGATGGAGTCGCTTGTGGATGAATCGCCGCAGGCGTATAAGGATGTTGATCAAATCATCGAGAGCGTGGTAGGCGCAGGACTTGCGCAGGTCGTTGCGAAGTGCAAGCCGCTCGCTGCCGTTAAAGGAACGTAAAATAAAGGAAAATAGGGGGTGCGGGGAGAATGCTAAATCAACATCTAAGTGAGCGGTTATTCAACGAGAGTCAGGAATTAAGCGATAACACTGCACCGCAAGAACATAGCCCTACCCGCCGAACCCGCGATCTTAAATGATGGGAGGGCATGCGCATGCAGCGCTGCCTATCCTTGCCCTAAGACCATGGACGAATGCGTCCATGGTCTTTTTTTGAAATCCAGAAAAATAATCCTTGGGCCATACATTCTCTATACTTCTCAGAATTAAACGCGCCGCGCCGCCAAAGGACGGCGATAGTAGGTCGCCTTAACGTATAGGAAAGGATATGAGTTTGCTCCTTCTTTCTCTATACGTTTCGCCGAAACAATGGCGTCTATTGAAAGGACGCCGTCAGGCGCTTCATCATCTTAGCATAATGAAAGGAGCCATACTTATGACGAGCATACATAGCGAGATCTTGCTGGAGCTGGGCAGCATTGAGCAGAAGGAGCAGGTACGAATCTTATATGCCTGCGAATCTGGCAGCAGAGCATGGGGCTTTCCATCCAAGGACAGCGATTATGATGTCCGGTTTATTTATGTAAGACCGGTCGAATGGTATTTATCGATTTTTGATAAAAGAGACGTCATTGAGCGGCCAATCAGCGACATGCTGGATATCAACGGTTGGGACCTCAGAAAGGCGCTGAACTTGTTCCGCAAATCGAACCCGCCGCTCATGGAATGGCTGCAGTCACCGATTCCTTATTACACGAAATATACGGTTGCTGAGCAGCTGCGGGGCATCTCGCCGTTGACCTTCTCGCCAAAGTCATGTTTATATCATTACCTTAATATGGCGAAGGGCAACTATAGGGATTATCTACAGGGGGAGCAAGTTAAGATCAAGAAATATTTTTATGTGCTTCGGCCCATTTTAGCCTGCGGCTGGATCGAAACGTATCAATCGATGCCGCCGATCGCGTTCGACGAATTGGCCCAGGCGCTTATTCCGAGAGGAAGCGAGCTGTGGTTCACGGTCGAGCAGCTGTTGCGTCGCAAAAAGGCTGGCGAGGAGCTGGATTATGAGCCGCGCCTGCATCCAATCAATGCATATTTGGAAGAACGCATCGCCTATTACGAGCGATTCGCCCCGCAGCTAAAGCAAGGCGAAGGTGCGCGAGATGAACGGCTGGATGATTTGTTCCGCAGCGCATTGGACGAGGTATGGCGTTAATGATTAAGGCAGTTATTTTATAGGCAAGAGGAAGGTCACAATGGCAATCGTGCAATTGAAATCAACGAATCCGAACTTTTCGTTCGTCATTCGAAAGAATCCGCATTCCGGCATGCTGCTTCGCGCCGTTCGCAAAGGAATGGCATACGGCTGGTATACGGATGAAGCAACGTTTAACGTGTATTTCAAGGACGCTGACAATGAGGTTTCTTACAAGCAGCATAGAGAGGATCAATTCGAATACCTCAATGTGTCCAGGTATAATACGCCGCTATTCGTACTTGGAGCAATCAATGAGTTTTTTGCGTCGCCGCTCAAGGCACAGCATACGAACGATACAGAGCAGTATGAGCATACGTTCCATATCAATATGATTCATATCCAGCTGCTTCGCTATATTGATTTTTTTGAGCGGCATTTGCCGGACTATTCGTTTGAAGTGGAGCACCTGGCAAGCAAAAGCTACTCGCTAACCATTAAGACGAGCAGATCGCTCTACGAACTGATGCATGTCGTCAGCGTCCTTTGCTTGTTTCTATCGATGTTCAGCGAGGAGTACATCGATATTTCCGATGATATTCTCGTCAAATATGTGAAAAGCATTCAAATTATCGATGCGCCTTTTTACATTCGCAGCTTGTTTGCCCGTCATTTCTTGGCATCGCGGGATCGGTTCAAGAAATACAAAGCGGAGCTGGAGAAAACGGACCGCTATGCGATACAGCTGGCTTTCGGCGGGACAGCACAGCAGCGGAGAAGCTATATCGGAAGCGTGCTTCCGTTCGACAAGTCGATTCTCGACGTCGGCTGCGGCGAAGGCTTCTATGCCATTCCGTTTGCGGCGAAGACGGAGGCCAGCTATTACGCCATCGACATTGAAGAGCCGCTGCTCGAGATCGTCCAGCGCAAAGCGAAGGCAAAGGAGCTGGACAACATTGTCACGTTCCCGTCTATTCACCGCTTTCTTGATGCTTATAACGGCGAGCAGCTGGATGTGGTTCTAACCGAGGTCATTGAGCATATGAGCTTGGATGAAGCCGGAGCGCTTATTCGGCAAATTTGCGAGAGCGTCGACTTTGACCGTTTCGTACTGACGACTCCCAATGCGGAATTCAACGCTTATTACGAGCTAAGCGATTTCCGGCATGATGATCATAAATGGGAGCTTGGCCGTCCAGCGTTCCAAGCGTGGCTGCTCGATGCGGTTAAAGAACAGAATGTGGATTGCCATTTTATCGCAATCGGGGATGGCGTGAACGGCGTGCAAACGACGCAGGGTGCAATTCTGGAAAGAAGGAGGGAGTAGCAGAGATGGAAATTAAAACGAAAATCCATACGATTTTTATGATGATTGGCTCAACGGAATGCGGTAAAACGACGTTTGCGAAAGAAGTATTGATGCCGCAATTGCGGTTCCGCGATGAGCATAAAGGCGTAAACGCCAATGTGCAATATATTTCCTCGGACAGCTTGCGTCAGGAGCTGCTGGGCGCGGATTACGATAAATACGATCAAGTGATGCTTGAGGCGAGCGACCAAGCCTTTAGGCTGCTGTTCGAGAAGCTGCGCCTCGTGACGAGCTTTCCGATCAACGCGGAATTTGTTGTGGTCGATACGACGGGATTGGCAGAGGATTTCCGTGCCAGAGTAAGGGAAGTTGCGAAGGAAAACAACTACAATCTGGAGGTTATTCTATTCGACTACCGGAAACGGGATGATTATTATGCCTCGGATCGCTCGAAGAAGCTGATAACGAGCCATATCAACCGTCTGCGCAAGGAGGTGCTCGGTTCGCTGTCACGGGAGAAGTACGCCCGAATTCATAAGGTTCGCGCCAAGGACTTCTTTCTTCCAGGCGAAGGCACTGCGAATGCGGATTATAAGGTTGTAATCGAGGACACGAATGACTATTTGTCCACGATTCTCCCTCTTGATCAAAAAATGATTATCGTAGGCGATGTCCACGAATGCGTGGATGAGCTGAAAGCGCTGCTTATAAGCTACGGCTTTCAATATGACGGGGACCGTTTAATTGAAACGGGAAGAGCAGGCGGAACGAAAATACTGCTGGTCGGCGACTGGATTGACAAAGGGAACCAAACGAGAGCAATCATCGATTTCCTATATGTGAACAAAGAACGGTTTCTGTTCGTAATGGGCAACCACGAGAATTTTGTATACAAGTATTTGCGTGGCGAAATAAAGGGAGTCGAGGAGGAGCTGCTGCACGCGTACTTCGACTCTACCGAGGTGCTGAAGGCTGATGAACAGCTGCTCGCGCGATTTAATGAGCTTACAGCGCTGTCGCAGCCCTTTTATCGAATGATAGGCATAAACGGCCCTTCCTACTATGTAACGCATGCGCCATGCGAGAACAAATACATTGGGAAGCTGGATGCGAACTCCGTCAGGCATCAGCGGAACTTTCGGATCGACCGTTCTGCGCCGCTTGAGGAGCAGCTTCATTTCCTGAAGCGCGACGCGGCGGCTAACCAGCCTTATCATGTTTTTGGACATATCGCAGCCAAAAATACGTTCCGGCTAAAAAACAAAATCCACCTCGATTCCGGAGCGGTACACGGGAACCAGCTTACATCGGTTACGTTTTCTGGGAAGCCTTATTTCAAATCACAGAAATCTGCCCATTCCAGTATGATGGATGAGCTGCCGACGCTCTTTAAGGAGGACCGCAAAGTTTCTCTGCACGAGCTCGGCGAGGAGGAGGTTCGCAGGCTGACCTATTGCTCCGGCAACAAAATCAACTTTATATCCGGAACTATGGCGCCAGCCGACAAGGATGAAGCCGCTCAGGAGCTCGAGTCGCTGCGCAAGGGCTTGGATTATTTCAAGGAGCGGGGTGCCCAAGAAGTTGTTCTGCAGCCGAAGTATATGGGATCACGCTGCAATATCTATCTGCATGCGGATACCGAGCATTGCTATGCAGTGAGCCGAAATGGCTACAAAATAAGCAAGCTGGACTTGGCGGCGGTATATGGCAAGCTGCTTGAGCGATTCGGAAGCTATATGATGGAGAACGAGATCACGCTGCTGCTGCTGGATGGTGAGCTGCTGCCTTGGCAAGCGCTCGGCGAAGGGCTCATCGAGAAGCAATTCAAACCGATTGAGAAAGCGCTTGAGACCGAGCTCTCCTTCTTAAAGGCGAATGGCTTCGAGGAAGCATTCACAAAGCTGGCTTCCGACTACAAAGAAAGCGGCTTCGAGAAGGATCAGCACCATCTCGCCAAAGCGGCGCTAAATGAGAAGTACGGGCTGCACGTCTATCAGAACTACAAGCACGTTCATGAGATGTTGGAGAAGTATGTTCCGCTGGACGAGCATCTGAGCGCCCACGAAACTTACAAGAAACAGCTGGAGCTGTATGCGGAGAGTGGCGAGCTTGAATACAAACCGTTTGCCGTGCTCAAATTCATCCATGCAGACGGCAGCGAGACGCTTCCGGACTGGCCTATCTCAGAGATGTACCGGTTCCTCTCGGACGATCCATACATTTCGATTACGCTGGCCGATCCGGACTGCTACGAGCAGGCTGACCAATATTTCCGCACGTTGACGGTTGAGAGTCATATGGAGGGCGTCGTCATTAAGCCGGAGCTTCCGATCCCTTATACGGTCCCTTATATGAAGGTACGCAATAAAGACTATATGTCGATCATCTACGGCTATGATTATCGCTTCCCTCATAAATACAGCAAGCTGATTAAACAGAAGAGCATTGCGATGAAGCTTCGCACTTCTTTGAATGAGTACCGGCTTGGACAGCGCATGCTGGCTGTTCCCTTCTCAGACATCGCGCCAGACCATGAGCCGTACCGGGCTGCAGTCGCCAATCTCTTGTTCGAGGTAGCGAAAGAAAAGGAAATCGATCCGCGTCTATAACGTGATGAGCCTCCCAATCAAGGGAGGTTTTTTTAAAATATAGGAAAGGATATCCTTAGGCTGCCTACTCTATATTTCTCGCAATGAAACGCGCCGCGCCGCGAATAGACGGCGATAGTCGTTTCACCTTATGGAATCATAAATATTTATGCCTAATTGATATGGCATATATCGGATTTGTATGAAATAATCATATAAGTAGAAAGTCCTAGATAATAGCAAAGTTGCTGAAAGGCAATGACGCAAAGCCAACAGACCTAAAGGAAATGTCCAAAGGTGGCTGGGTTGCCAAAGGGAATAGCGATTATATGAATAAATCCTCTTCCTGCACATCAGGTTACCGCAAACGTTATACATAGGAAGGGATATTTAGCTATGGCATTCACTATCATACGATTTAATAGCAGCAGCAGCTTTGATGCCGTTCAAAAAGCAGCGAATCTAGGATACTGGGAGTACGACCATGCCAGCAAACAGGCATCATGGTCGAGCTTTATGTTTGACATATTCGGGTTGGATAGCGAATTTTCAATGACGCAGGAAGATTTTTTTAAGCGGGTGTATCCGGAGGATCGGGAGCGCGTGGAACGAACCCTCTATGAAGCGTTTGATACAAAGACAGAGAGCGTTCAAGAGTACCGCATCATTCGACCTAGCGGCGAGGTACGGCATATTATTGAGACGCTTACATTCATAGGGGATGAAGCCCAGGACCTTAAATTAACAGTAGGAACCATTCAGGATGTAACAGATAATATGAAGCTGCAGCATGAGCTGAACGTGGAGAAGCAGTATTATAAGTCTATATTCGATAACAATCCGGATGCGATATTTTCATTTGATTTAAAGGGACAGTTCCTGTCCTGCAACGGCGCTCTTGAGCTCATGTTCAATTGTTCGAGAGCTGAGGTTCTACAGGGGGGGTTCCACCGTTTCGTGGAAGCGAGCAGTCTGGAGAAGACGATTTGGCATTTCGAGGAAACGATGAGAACGCTTACTCCCCAAAACTACGATACAACCGGCATAACCGAAAAGGGTGAATTAATCGAAGTAAATGTGACGAATATTCCGATAATCGTCGACGGAGAGCTGATCGGCATTTATGGCATAGCTAAGGATATAACGCAAAAAAAAGTAATTGAAAGATCGTTGTCTGACGCAGAGCTTAAGTATCAGAGTATACTGGAGCAGTCCATTGTAGGCATCTTTGTTGCGCATGAGGTTAGCTTTGCGTATGCGAACGAACAGCTGAACCAGATGCTGGGATATGACACTTTAGTCGGCCTTGAGGTGGAAAAGGTGATTCATCCGGATGAGCGTGAATCTGTGATCAGCAGAGTCATGCAGCTTGCTGAAGGACAATCCATTGCAAACTTTCGGCACCGGGCGCTAAAGAAGGACGGAACCGTTATAGACTGCGAGGTGCATTATAACCGTGTGTCCCATTCGGAGGAAAAAGCGGTCGTCGGCATCGTCCTGGACGTCACGGATCGGAACAAGGCGGAAGAGCTGAACCAATTTTTAGCTTATCATGACTATTTGACAGAGCTGCCGAATCGCCGGAAATTCGAAGAGAAGCTGGACAAGCAGCTCCGGGTAAGCGAATATTTCAAGCAAAAGCTGGCCATCATGCTCATCGATCTGGATCGCTTTAAATATGTGAACGATACGCTGGGGCATTCGATTGGCGATTCATTGCTTAAGCAAATCGCAAAGAGGCTGAGCCGAATAAGCGGATGCGAGCAAGAAGCATTCCGGCTCGGCGGCGATGAGTTCGCGTTAATTATTTCAAATGTGCAGCAGCAGGTTGATTTATCGAATAGGGCTGACCAAATTATTCAACTCATCAAGGAGCCTTTTTTCGTTGAGAACTATGAGCTTAACGTTACCGCTAGCATTGGCATCAGCCAGTCGCCATTTGACGGTTCCTCCGTGGAAGATTTAATGAAAAACGCGGACGCTGCGCTTTATTTTGCCAAATCAAGGGGGAGGGATCAGTCGCAGTTTTACTCCTCCTCTTTGAATGTCCAATCCTTCAAGCTATTCTCGCTAAGCAATGATTTGCGCAAAGCGCTGGATAAGGGGGAGCTGTTTCTGGATTATATGCCCCGCGTTCATGCGCAAACGATGCAGATCGTCGGGGTTGAGGCGTTACTGCGATGGAACCACCCGGATTGGGGCTTAGTATCGCCGGCTGAGTTTATTCCCATTGCCGAGGAGACAGGGCTAATCGTACCGATCGGGGAGTGGGTGCTGCGCGAGGCGTGCATGCAGAATAAACGCTGGCAGCGCATGGGCCTTCCGCCGATAACGGTGTCTGTTAATTTTTCCGTACAGCAGCTGCTGAGGCATAATATATTGCAAACAATCGACCAGATTGTAGAAGAATCCGGCCTGTCGCCGGATAGGCTGGAGATTGAAATTACGGAGAGCTCATTTATAAGCAACGAGAAGGTCGTGACGGATCTTCTGCTGGAGCTGAGAAAAAGAAACATAAAGGTGTCGCTAGACGATTTCGGAACAGGCTATTCATCTCTTTATTTGTTGAAGCGTTTGGCGCTCCATACGATCAAAATCGACAGGTCTTTCGTTGAAGAAATGCTGACCGGAACACATAACAAAAGCATTATCGAATGCATCATTCGGCTCGCAGGAGAGCTGAACATGCAGGTGGTAGCGGAAGGCGTAGAAAACAAAGCGCAGTTCGAGTGCTTGCAGCAGATGCGCTGCGATGAGATTCAAGGCTTTTATTTTAGCCGTCCCGTAGAGCCGGATAGCATCGTGCAGCTGTTAAAAAGCAAGACGCTGCTGCGGCCAGCCGCAGTACAGGAAAAAAAACAGCCGGCGGTTAATCGCAGGAAATATTTTCGGATCGAGCTAAACCACTGCCTATTGGCAGAAATGACGATTACGATGTTCAAGGGAAGAAACGTGAGACTTGGAAGCACGGAGGTGCTGGTCAGGAATATCGGACCGGGCGGCCTCAAGTTTATGGTAGGGGTCAAGCTTCCCGTCAATAGCGACATTCTCTTAATGTTCAAGACTCAGATCGGCAATCAGGATTACGTATTGTACGGTTACATTGTGTGGTACAACGAGCCGGAGAACGATATTTATGAATATGGCGTACGGTTTCAAATGAATGAGAAGGAATCGAGCGAGCTCGTTCAAGCTCTTCATCATTTGGCTATTAAGCAGCGTGACGGCATCATGCCACAGACACAAATCTATGTGGGCGATCCGATTGCGCGAATCAAGGAATTAAAGAAGCTGCAGTAAGAATGGGAGAAAAGCATTTCGCACCTGGCATTAGCCGGCTGTGAAATGCTTTTTTTATTGCTAAAAACCGTTTGGCCGCATTGGTCTTTGGGTAAAAGGAAATAGTAGTTATTGATAAGGGGGGAATGTTCGCTTGAAACTAACGCCGGAGCAGCGAATACAACTGCATGGCTTCAATAACTTAACGAAGTCACTCAGCTTTAATATGTATGATGTCTGTTATACGAGAACAAAGGAAGAACGCAAGGCTTATATCGCCTATATTGACGAACAATACAACTCGGATCGCCTGACCAAAATATTGAATACGGTGTCCGATATTATCGGAGCGCATGTCCTTAACATTGCCAAGCAGGACTATGAGCCGCAGGGAGCGAGCGTGACCTTGCTTGTCTCCGAGGGGCCTGTCATCGGCGGGCCGAATGAGTCGTTCGAGGAATCACCTGGGCCGCTGCCTGATTCAGTAGTCATGCATTTGGATAAAAGCCATATAACGGTTCATACGTACCCGGAGTATCATCCCAACGAAGGTATAAGCACCTTCCGGGCTGATATTGATGTGTCGACCTGCGGAGAGATTTCACCGCTTAAAGCGCTGAACTATTTGATCCATTCCTTCGACACGGACATTATGACGCTTGACTACCGGGTGCGCGGCTTCACGCGCGACATTAACGGGCATAAGCTGTTTATAGACCATGATATCAATTCGATTCAGAACTACATACCGAAGGAAGAATGCCTTTTGTATGACATGATTGACGTTAATATTTATCAAGAAAATGTTTTTCATACGAAATGCAAGCTGAAGCAGTTCGATCTGAACAATTATTTGTTCGGTTATACGAAGGACGCCTTGACCAAGAAGGAGCAAGAGGAAATTACGCACAGACTGAAAACCGAAATGGACGAAATCTTTTACGGAAAAAATATAAGGAGCTGATCAGTTATGCCTAATCCTGCATCGAAGAACCAAGTGAATCCTCCCCAGCACCAAAATCGCCAACCAGGTATCGAATCCGAAATGAATCCGCTTCCCGTGTATGAATCAGATTCCTATAAAGCGGCAGGCAAGCTCAAAGGGAAAACAGCAATCGTAACAGGAGGAGATAGTGGAATCGGCCGTGCTGTAGCGGTTGCGTACGCGAAGGAGGGAGCTGACGTTGCCATCGTGTATTTGAATGAGCATGGGGATGCCGAGAAAACGAAGGAAGTCGTTGAGAAGGCAGGCGTGAAATGTCTGCTGATAGCCGGCGATGTTGGCGATGAGGCATTCTGCAAAAGCGTAATTGAGCAGACCATCAAGGAGTTCGGGAAGCTGGATATTCTCGTCAACAATGCAGCGGAGCAGCATGTGCAGCAGAAGCTTGAGGATATTACCTCCGAGCAGCTGGTGGCCACCTTCCGTACGAATGTATTCAGCATGTTCTATTTAACCATCGTGGCGCTTCCGCATCTGAAGGCTTCAAGCTCAATCATCAACACGGCCTCGATTACCGCGTATCGCGGCAATCCGACGCTGATCGATTATTCAGCAACAAAGGGAGCCATCGTTTCCTTTACGCGTGCGCTGTCCGTCAACGTAGCGGGGCAAGGCATCCGGGTTAATGGAGTCGCTCCCGGCCCGATCTGGACGCCGCTTATTCCCGCGACGTTCGATGATCAGGCCGTAGCGGAATTCGGCTCCGATACGCCGATGAAAAGGCCTGGACAGCCGCATGAGCTGGCGGCCGCCTATGTCTACTTGGCTTGCGATGATTCAAGCTATATGACCGGACAATTCCTGCATATTAATGGCGGAGAAGTGGTTAACGGATAGAACGAATTATAAGAAGCCATGCAGCTTCGCATAATTTCCCCAGTGCGGCTGTCTGCCGTCGACATCAATGATGCCGAATTCGTCGGACAGCTGCCAGCTTGGGAATACTTGACCAGACCTCTCCATGAGGTCTTTTTGCGCTGCAAGCGCGGCTATGCCTCGTCCAACGAAAAAAGGCGTTTCGGATTGGCTGAAGTGCTCGGCGTCTGGCTTGCCGCCGGTCACAGCATCCATCCAATTGGCTTCTTCAACCTCAAAGTGCTCCAGCATCTCTTCGGAGCGGAGGAAACCTGGCGTTACGGCTACAGCAGCGACCCCGTGAGGCTTCAGGTCGGCGGCCATTGCTGTCGCCAAATGGATAGGCGAAATTTTGGCCAAGCTGTAGAACAAGCTTCCGCGGTAACGGTAGTCAATGCCGTCTGTTACTTCTATTATTAAGCCGCTCTTTCTTTTCACCAGCAGAGGTGCCCCGTAATGGCTCGTAATGAGATGTGTCTTCACTGCACGATCTTGCATGAGCAAACCTTTACTCAGCGAATGCTCCCAGAACGGCGTATTCCATTCCGTTAATTTCTCGCCCCCCCAAATATTGTTGATTAGAATGTCGAGCTGTCCATTCTGCTCTTGATCGATCCGCTCGAATAGAGCCTTTACCTCCGCTTCGACAGAATGGTCGACTTGAACGTGAATGCCAATCCCGCCCTTTGCCGTTACAAGCTCGGCGGTTTCCTCGATCGTCTCTGCCCGGTTCAAGTCCGATGCCTGTCCTCGAATGCTTCTGCCTGTGCAATACACGGTTGCTCCCGCTTCGCCGAGACCAGCTGCAATGCCGCGGCCTGCTCCGCGCGTCGCACCGGCAACAATCGCTACTTTCCCTTGTAATGGTTTCATGTTACTCGCTCCTGTCTCTTTTCATTTGTTTACTCTTCGCTAGTTTAGCAAATGATATACGACAGCTACTGTCATATATTCATGCTACAATAAAAATAATAGAATGAGTCATGCCGCACTGGCCGGCGTGAAAGGGGGATTCACTATGCGAGCGGGAAGGCTGATAGCGATTGTGCTGCTCATGCAAAATAACGGCAAGATGACCTCGAAGGCGCTGGCCGAGAAGCTGGAGGTGTCCGAGCGGACGATTATCCGCGATATGGAATCATTATGCGAAGCGGGCGTACCGGTCTATGCGGAGCGGGGCTTGCATGGCGGTTGGGTGCTGGATGGAGGCTACCGAACCCAGTTGACCGGGATGCATCCGGATGAGCTCATCTCCGTGCTTGTAGCCAGTTCAACGTCGCTGCTAGGCGATCTCGGCATATCACAGCAGTATGAAGCGGCGGTTCAGAAGCTGCTGGCCGCTGCTCCCGATGCCGTGAGCAGAGGAGCGGCATTAGTTAGACAGAAAATCCATATCGATGGAGCGGGCTGGCATCAGCTTGAGGAATCACAGCCGTTCCTGCCGCTTGTCCAGGAAGCGGTTTGGGAAGAGCGGCTGCTGCATATTCGTTATCAGCGTGGAGAGGGAGTCACGGATCGTACGATCCGCCCGCTTGGGCTGGTTGCCAAGCGGAATATTTGGTATGTCGTCGGTGAGGCAGCTGGTGAGAGAAAAACGTACCGCATCTCTAAGCTGCTCGGCGCCGAAATGCTCGAGGAGCGCTTCGAGCGCCCGGAGGGCTTTGATCTCGCTGGTTATTGGGAGCAATCGATCGGCGAGTTCAAGCAAAGCTTGCCTAAGTACCCCGCCGTTATTGCGTTAAGTGACATCTCCATACTTGCGCGGCTTGCCAAGGAACGGTATGTCACCGTAACGGAAACAAGCCCTGCAGATGGTCCTGCGGGCTGGCTATCCGCGCATGTTGAGTTCCAAGCGGAACAATCTGCTGAGGAAATCATCCTCAGCTACGGCTCGCGCCTGAAGGTGATATGGCCTGATGAGCTGCGCGAGCGGGTGACCAAGGAGCTGAGTGCCGCGCTTGATTCCTATACCGTACAAGGAAACAATCTGGTCCAGGATTAGCCGGTTTTCCGATCCAGTACGGATTGCTTGCGGTATTCGCTAGGAGCAAGTCCTGTTCCCTTCTTGAACATGCGATTAAACGACGTAACGTTGTGATAGCCGACTTGGCGGCTAATATCATTAATATTTAAGGTCGTGCCCGAGAGCAGCTCCTTCGCTTTGGATACTCTCAAGCTGTTGAGATGCTCGCTGAAGTTGGTACCCGTCTTCTCTTTAATATAAGCGGATAAATACGCGCTCGACATGTTCAGTGTATGGGCCAAATAATCAAGAGAAAGCTCCTCCGCGAATTGCTTCTCTATAATTTCCATCACTCTGGCCGCGATGGGATCGAAGGTGTCGGCTCTATTCTCAATCATTAACACAGCAGCTGCTTCAACAAGGCGGCTGAGCACTTCCTTATAATCGGATAGCGTGCAGCATGCGGCAAGCTTGTAATGCAGCGGCTTGATGGCCCATGACTGGCTCGCGTCCAATTGCATGGCTCCTAGTGAGTCAGCTACCTTCTCGAAGACGAGTGAAGAAAAAGCCTCATATTTCAGGGCAGCAGCTCCGGCTGCGTACATATCATCCAATATGCTGTCGATCAGCATGAACGCAGCATCCCCTTGACCGCCTTGTATCGCTGTCATGAGCTCTTGCTCCTGCAACAGCGATAACCGAGGTGGATCGGGCAGTTCTCTCGCTTCCTGAATAAGCTGCGTCTCATCGAGCAATTTGGCTTGTCTCGACAGCATTTGGACCTGCTCATAAGCATAACCGAGCTGGGAGGGATGCTCGAATCTCGCACTGACTGCAATCGTTGCCAGGCAATAATGCTTGCATTGATCCAGCATCCCCTTCATCTTCTCCAGCATGCCCTCGATTTCCACGCCTCTGCTATTTTTAATTACCGTTAATATATAATTTTTCTCCATTTGAAACGTGTGGGAGGATGGGCAATGCTCCTGCGCGATATGCCGAATGTGTTCACGGATGGCTAGTGTTGCAGTCTCGGGCCTTAAATTGAGCACGCTGAGCATAGAGCCGCGGAAACGCAGCTCGTAAAGCACAACCGTATAGGATTCATTCATCGACAGCAGCTGCTCCAGCTCCACGATATCCTCATTGATGTTTTTCAATTGGCTCATATAACCGAAGTTGGTTAACAGCGTGCGCTGCTTAGCCATTTTGGCTTGAATGTCCTCGCGTTCCTTCAATAGCTCTTTAATATTCCGATCTATAAAAGCATATTCCTCGATAGGGCTAGGCTGCTTATCCGGACGCCTGTTAGAAAAAGCATCAACCAGCTGCTTGACGGGCATCACCAGCCGCTTGCTGAACAGAATGGAGGCAGCGACCCCGACGATCAACGTTAGGGCAAGAACGACTGCGGCAGTGAAATTCCACTCACTGAGCTGCGAGGCAATCGCTTGGGAAGGAACGCGCGTGAAATAGTGCAGCCCGCTGGAATCGCTTGTCCGAAACCAATATTGGCCGTTTATCAGCAAATGGCTTTCTCCCTCGCCGAATGTAGGAATCGAGCCTGCATCTAGTTCTGTATCCGAGCTATAGAGCAGCAGCCCGTCCTTGCTTGTTATAGCAAAAGCTCTGCTGTGTGCATCGCCAAACAAAGCCTGCTGCGTTTTCTCCATATCCAGCATGGCGATGATTTGATATTGGCTGCCGGGCGTCTTATAGACAAACGGCATCAACGTGCTGCCGTGCGGCAGCTCGACAGAGCGGTTATAGCGCACTGCGGGCAAGAGGGTGAGCGTGTTGTCCGTGAGAAGCTGATTTTTCCAGTATGTATATGTATAAATCGGGCTTTGATAGGCTCTGCCCAACATATCCTCCGCGCTGCTGCTGCCTTCCTGATCAATCGCGAAGGCGTTGCCTCCAAAGTGGAGGATTAGACTCTCCAAATAAAAAAGCGGATCATTCGCTTCGGTACGAAGCTGCGATGAGATTTTTTTGGCGGCCAAATAATCGGTTCCCATTTCTCCGAACAAACGAATTTGACGGTTGAAGCTTTGAACGTCTATCTCTTTATACTTGCTGTAAAGCAAGGTTTGCAGCCTGGAGAAATGATTGGCGTAACGCTCTGCCGAATGCTGCAGCAGCATGCGATTCGATGCGATAATTTCTTCCTCCAGCTTCGATTTGAAAAAAATAAAGCTAACGCCATTAAACAGTGAAAACAAAACAATGATACATATAAAGAACAGCAGGCTGGTAACAAAGAGAGAACGAGACGGAAACAAACGTCTGAAGGCCATAGCTTTCAGCTCCTTTCGGCATGAGGTCGGATCGATGATGTCAGGACAAGGTTCACTCTTTATGTTACTTCAAGCAAGCGGAGTAGCGGTATGCTCGGCATGTTGTTTTTTTGTAAATATAGCTTGCAGTACGGGAAGAAAAAGGGCTGTACTTGCCCGATTTCCCCATGTTAAGGCGATTTCATAAGAAGGGGAAACATTCGTAAAAATCGATGATTCACAAAAAATACGCGCCGTTATAAGATCGGGCTGCAACATGAACCGAAGTAACGGGGTGAGATGAGAAGAGGATAACATCAGATGAACATAACTTATAAATATGCAGCGGCCGCATGGATTCTAATGACCGTGCTGCTGATTAGCTGCAATGCCCAGGCTGACCTTGCGACAGATGATACGGAGCATGCTGTGATGCAGCAGGGCATGCCGATTGTGAGCGAACCGATTGCGCTTACGTTTTTTACGGGCAAGTCGCCGAGTAACGGAGATCCGTTTGAGGATATTCTCGTGTGGAAGAAATACGCCAAGCTTACGAATATGAATATTCAGTTTGAGCTTGTCCCCTTTGATGTGTTGACGGAGAAACGGGCGCTGTCGCTTGAAGGTGACAATCTTCCAGATGGCTTCTACTCCGCGCGGCTAACGCCTGAGGAGCTTGCCGCATACGGAAAGCGAGGCGTACTCATCCCGCTCGATGATCTGATCGATGCCTATGCGCCAAATTTTAAAGCGCTGCTGGAAAAGTATCCGATGCTGCGCAAAGGTCTTGTCATGCCGGATGGGCATATCTATTCGTTTCCGTCCTTTTACGATCCGGACTTTTTATCCATGCAGATCGGTACGCCGCTTTGGGTGAACAAGCAATGGCTGGACGAGCTCGGCATGGCGGAGCCCCGAACGACGGCGCAATTCCGATCTTATTTGCTGGCGGTTAAAGGGGCTGACTTGAACGGCAATGGCAAGCAGGATGAAATTCCTTATAGCGGAGTTGGAATCGGTACGCTGATCAATCAGCTAAAGGGAGCTTGGGGACTGGGAAATCGCGGCTTAGGACATAAGTTCGTTGACGTAGATCCCCTTACGCAGCAGCTGCGGTTTACGAAAGCTTTGCCCGGATACAAAGAAATGCTGCAATATATCCATGGCATAAAAAAAGACGGGTTGCTGGACAAGGAAATATTCTCGATTAAAGAGAACGCGCTGAACGCTAAAGGAAATGAAGGTCTATTAGGTGCAATGATCGTACCTAACCCGGCAGCTGTTATGAGAAGGGACGAATATATCGGTCTCGGCGCGCTTCAGGGTCCATACGGGGATCACCTGTATACGCAAATGAAGGTACCTCTCGTTCATCAAGGCGCATTTGCCGTGACGAGCGCGAATCGATATCCCGAAGCTACTGTGCGCTGGATGGATTATTTCTTTGGCGAGGAGGGAGCTTCCCTCTTCTTTATGGGAGAGGAGGGAGTAACCTATGCCAAGGACGAAAAAGGACAGCCCCAATTTTTGCCCTTTATTACGGACAATCCAGACGGATTAACGATGGATCAAGCGTTGATGCCCTATGTGACTTGGCTTGGAGGCAGCTATCCCGGCTTTGTGCGCCAGTCTTATTTCAAAGGATCGGAATCGATGAAGGGTTCGCTAATGGCAGCGGAGAAGGCAAGGCCGGATGCGGTCAAGGAAGTATGGGGCAAATTCAGCTTCACTAAGGATGAGGAGCTGTTCATGTTAACAGTCGGCGCCGATTTGGAGGCCTATATTAGCGATATGGAGCTGAAATTTATTAATGGCAGCGTAACGTTCGCGGAATGGGACAGCTATTTATCCACCTTGGATACGATGGGCGTCCGTGAGTATATGCAAATGTATGAGCAGGCGTACGAGAGATACGTCCATGATTAAAAAAAGTAAACGAAATAGGGGAGTGTGTTAGTCAAGTGAAAGTCAAATTCAGACCGTTGCGCAAGTGGGTTTCCACCGTAACCTTAATGACCATGTTATTCGGCGCCGTAGCCCAACAGGGCTTCGCGGATGAAGGTACCATAGATACACCAAACGCAGCAGCGGCTGCTGCTCTGCCGGCATTAATGATCACAGAGCTCGTGCCCGACTCCAAAAATGCGGTCAGCAACGATGCGTATGAGTTCATCGAGGTATACAATAATACGGATGAACCGATTGATTTCAATCAATACAATCTGGTGTACCACTATTACAACGCCTCTAATGTTGAGCAAAATATACCGTGGACGCTGTCAACGGATCAAGAAGTTATCATTCCTGCCCATAAGCCAATCGTGATGTGGGTGAAGGGGAAACCAATCTATGAGCTGAATCCGGCCCTTACGGTCAGCCAGTTCAACGCTAATTACGGCTCCGCCTTGGAGGACGGCGTTCATTTATTCGAGATCAAAACGGAAGGCGGCATGAGCAACAGCGCGCCGAGAGACTTGATCATCAAGGATAAGAGTAATAACGTCATTTCAATCGCTTCCTACCAGAATGACGATCAGACGAAAGAAAATATGGGCATTCATTATTCATATCCTGTAGATGGAACGCCGAATATGGTAATGATGCCGGGAGCGGGCACCAAGGCGGCAACGCCTGGCGTTATCGATCCGGCTCAAGTACCGGGTGAGCCAAGCTTGCCTCCCGTTATTACGCACACTCCGCTGACGAACGCCTCATTCGAAGAGGATTTGACGGTTGCTGCCGGCATCTCCCAGAATTCAGGGAAAACAGTCACGGCAAGCGTATATTACAAGAAGGGGGTAGATGCAGCCTTCACGGTACTGCCGATGACGGAGTCAAACGGCAGCTTTCAAGCGGTGATCCCAAAAGAACAGCTAACCGTTTCTCCTTTAAGTTATTACATCGAAGCGTCAGACGGCCTTGAAACGGCAAAGACGCTCTTGTACGAGGTTGTCGTGCGTACGGACAGCTTTGATTTCAGCAAGGTGCCACCTCTCTTCATTACGGAGCTGCTGCCTGACAGCACGAACGTGCAGGGCCAAAGCAGCGATGCCTTTGAATTTATCGAGGTGTATAACAATACGGACAAAACGGTGAATTTCAACGATTACAGCTTGGCTTACCGCTATCCGGACAAAGGGCCAGGCAGCGATGTCGCTTGGGCGCTTGAAACGGCTGACGAGGTAAACATTCCTTCGCGCGAATCGATCGTGCTGTGGATTCAGACAAGCTTGAACGGCAGCTATACGGCGAACGATTTCAACACGCTGTTCGGAACCTCGCTCGTGCTGAATGATAACCTGTTCCGCACAAGAGCCTATGACGGCATGGCTAATGGTTCGGCCAGGGATTTGGTCATCAAGGACAGCAATGGTCTTGATCTCTCAATTGCATCCTATCAGAACGATGCGCAAACCGTGCCGGACAAAGGTATTTTCTATGCGTATCCGATTGATGGCGGCAAGAACATGCGCATGCTGGAACTGCCTGGAACAATGGCTGCTACACCTGGAATTACTGAGTCTTCGCAGGTGCCTGCCCAAACGGTGACCTTGCCGGAAATGCCGAATGCCGCCCCATCGGTAACGGGGACAAGCTATGCCAAGGCTAGCGGCGGCATCGAGGTAACGGCAGCTATTACGGATGAGAAGCCGTCAGCGGTTCAAGCGACGATCTATTACAAGACGGCGCCTCAGCTTGCCTTCACGGCTGCACCGCTCGTTTATTCAAGCGGCAGCTTCAAGGCGCTCATTCCGGATGCAGCGATCACGGACGCAACAATGGTTTATTATATCGAGGCGAGCGACGGCTCCCATTCGATTCGTTCGGGAGAATATCCGGTAACGGTTCACCTCGAGAAATTCGATCCGCAGAAAGCGCCGGTCCTTCTGTTAACCGAGCTTGTGCCGGATTCGACGAATATGAATGGCGGTGACGGCTACGAATTCGCCGAGGTGTACAACAATACCGATCAGCCTATCCAGCTGAAGGACTATAAAATTCGGTATCGTTACACCGATTCGGGTCCTTCGGCAGATGTGATCTGGCCCTCCTCCAAAGAGGATGCGGTTATTCCAGCGGGCGGAACGGTCGTATTTTGGGTTATTAACAGCGGCAATACGGCGGCAACCGCAGCTAATTTCAATTTGAACTATGGCGGAACGCAGCTTGTGGATGGCGTGAATCTGTTCAAGTTTTACAGTGACGGCATGGCTAACGCCGGCAAACGCGCGATGGTCATATCAACGAACAGCGGCATCGAGATTACTGCTGCCTATTACGATAATGACGAAGAGACGAAGCCGGACAAAGGTATTTTCTATAAGTATCCAGCGGACGGTACAACTACGATGATTAAGTACAGCCCTGGCAGGGGCGCTGCTACACCGGGCAGCCTTACGGAGGGACAAGCGCCAGCGGTGCCGGTGCATATAACAGCAGACAGCACGCCGCCAACCATTGCGGACTTGACGGGGAAATCGGAAATTGATCAATCCAAAAGTCTGGCAATAGCGGTTGACGCGAAGGATAATCAGTTGGTTAAAACGGTGATCCTTCATTACCAAACGGATATTCAGAGCGTATATACATCTGTCTATTTGACGAAAAGCTACGATGACGGCCTATATCATCACACGCTGTTCTCGCCGGAGCTGATTGGCCGGAAGCAGATCACGTATTATTACGAGGTATCCGACGGTACTAATACGGTAACGACGCAGCCGAAGCAGGTTGCCATTCTTGGCGGCGCTGACCGCTCGGAGCTTCGTCTTAATGCAGCGGACGATGAGGTTTTGGCAGGCACCAAAATCCTGCGCGGAACGAGTGAAACAGCTGCAGCTGATGAGCTTACGCTATCGATAGACGGGAAGCCTTTGACAGAGGGCACATATAATGCGGTTGAACGTGATGCTTATTTTGCCTTCGAGGTTCAAGGCGTCAACTACTATTTCAAAAATGCCGTTGTACAAGGAACGGAGATATTGAATACCTTCCTTGATCCGATTCCGACTTGGTCAACGCTCACGGTTCCGATTTCGGCCGATCGGCTGAAGCAGGGCGAGAATATCCTATCTATTTATGCAGGCTCCAAATCCGGACCGTTCGACAATCGTCCAGAGGAGAATAAGGACGATTTCGAGGTGCGCAACGTACGGCTGGTGCTTGCCGACGGTACGGAAATTTATGACCCAGCGTTTGCGAATAAAGCAACTGCGCTCAAGATGGGCGATAGTGCGGGCAAACATGAATTCATTGATTTCAAATTGGCGATTCCAAGCGAGAAGTTAAGCTCCAAGGCTTATGTATGGAATACGAAGGAAATGGCTGATGGCGAGCACACGATTACATTAACTCATGGCGTTCTAGGGGAGATTACCCGCAACATAAAGGTTGATAATACCGCACCGATCATTAAGCCTTCCCTAGAAGAAGGAAAGGATTACAGAGGCAGCTTCGTTATCGATGCAGCCATCAACGATCCGATTGCCGGTGTGAAGTCATCCCATGCGCTGCTTGATGGTGCGTCGATTACATTGCCGTATGCGGCCTCGTCGGCGAAGCTTAAGCCGGGCTCGCACAGCTTCAAGGTTGAAGCTGCGGATATGGCAGGCAATCAAGCAGTGTCAGAGATTCATTTCACTGTACCGGATGAGAACCCGCTTAGTCCAGAGCTGGTAGCGCCTGCTCAGGACGCTGCCAACCTTGGCGATTCTGTTCGGTTATCGGTCAAAGTAGCGGATCCGCTAGGTGACAGCATGAAGGTTACGTTCTTCCAAGGCTTTAAATATGATGCGAATGCCAAAGCGGGTTTCAACGCCTACAGCAACGCAGCGGATGTAGAGCCTCCGAAGGAATTGGCGCCCGCGGGCGAAAAGGCGTTTACGGTCGAGGATTACGAGGCTATTGGTCAGATTGACGGTCAATATAAGATAGACGATTCAACGGAGCAATTCCCATACCAGCGCTTCGCGATTACGCTCGATCCGTCGGTGAAGGATACGGATCTCGTCGCAATCAATTGGACAGGGAAATCGCTGGAAGGCCGTTTGGTCAGCCTATATGCATGGCATCCAGACGCGAAGAAATGGGAAATGCTCGACACGACTGTGGCGGGGAATGCGGATTTTGAGCTTCGCGCTGATGTGGCAGCCGGCCAGTACCGGGACGGGAACAGCATTCAGGTGATGGTGCAGGATCAGGTTCCGGAATCGGATGATCCTTACGACTTCTCTTTCGTATGGATGTCCGATACACAGTATTACTCTGAAACGTATTTCCAATATTATCGCGATAATGTTGCTTGGATTCGGGATCACATGGATGAAAACAAAATTAAATATGTGATTCATACCGGGGATATCGTAGATGAATCGGATAAGGTGTACCAGTGGGAGGAAGCGGACAAAAACATGAAGGTGCTTGATGATGCCAAGATTCCATACGGCGTATTAGCAGGCAATCATGACGTTGACCATCAGAAGGGCTCTTATGTGGACTACTGGAAATGGTTCGGGGAGGATCGCTTCAAGGATCAGCCTACCTTTGGCGGCTCTTACCAGAACAATATGGGACATTATGATCTCGTATCCGCTGGGGGCAACGATTTCATCATCGTCTATATGGGCTGGGGTCTTGGCGATACCGAGATCGATTGGATGGACAAGATCGTGAAGCAATATCCGAACCGGAAAGCGATTCTGGCATTCCACGAGTATTTGCTCGTATCCGGCAACCGGGCTCCGATTGCGGACAAGGTGTATGAGCGCGTCGTTCTGCCTAACAAGAACGTATTTGCTACCTTATCGGGTCATTACCATGACGCAGAGCTGAAGCTCGATGCGATTGACGATGATGGGGATGGCAAAACGGACCGTAACGTTTATCAGATGCTTGCCGATTACCAAGGCGCGGAAGACGGCGGCTTGGGCTACATTAGGCTGATGCAATTCGATATGAAAAACAATAAGATGCACATGAAAACCTATTCGCCTACGCTTGACGATTACAATTACTACGATCCGAAGGAGTTCCCTGGGAAGGATGAGTTTTCAGTGGACTTGGATTTGGGAGCTTCCAATAAACGTGTCGCGACCGATTATTTCGGGGTGAGGGTTTATACAGCCAATCAAATTGGGGACACGGTTCAGGCTGAAAGCGGCCAAGAGGCTTCGGGCATATGGAACGGGCTGAACGAGAACAGCGAATACGAGTGGTACGCAATAGCAGAGGATGAGCATGGAGGATTGGGACGCTCGGATATTTGGCGATTCCGTACGGGAGAAGCTGTGGTGACACCGACGCCAACGACGTCACCGACGCCGACGCCAACGACGTCACCGACACCGACAGCAACGACGTCACCGACGCCGACGCCAACGACGTCACCAACACCGACGCCAACGACGTCACCGACGCCGACAGCAACGACGTCACCGACACCGACAGCAACGGCGTCACCGACGCCGACAGCAACGACGTCACCAATACCGCCGGTCAAAGGGGTGATTGAGCTTACTGCCAGCAAATCCGGCGAGTATAAGCTCGATGCTAACGTGATCAAAAAGGCGATTGAAGGCGCAGCAACAGGAGCATACATTGAAGTGAGACTAGTTGGCGCGAACGAAGCCGGAGGGAACGGGCTTGTGATGAGCGGAGAAGGCATCCGCGCGTTGCAGCAAAGCAATCACCCGCTTCGCATCGCTGCGCACGCGGTCACGCTGGATGTACCGGCAGATGCGCTGCCGGAAGCGGCGACAGCAGCTGATTCCGTAGAATGGTTCGTGAATGTAAGGCAGACGGACGCGACAACAACAGCGGTTTCCGGCGCAGCAAGTCAAGAAAAGAGCTTTAAAGCAACGGGGCTTGTGTATACGCTAGAGCTGAAAACAAGCAATGGCTCAGGAAGCCCGACGATGATCCATAGCTTTAATAAGCCGATTAAAATAACGAGAATACTTTCGGCGGAAGAGCTTGCAGCTCTCGATCTCGATTATGCCGGTGTGTATTATTTGAACAACGGACAAGCATCCTATGTCCCAGGCTCGTTCAATGGAAATAAGGTAACGTTCGAAACCGATCATTTCTCTATGTATTCGATTTTTGAATACAAGAAATCATTTGCGGACACGGCTGGGCATTGGTCAGAGGCCTTTGTTTCCAAACTGGCGGCAAGGCATGCCATAACCGGCATTGACGCGGAGCATTTTGCGCCAGGGAAAGCCATTACTCGCGCAGACTTTGCTGTCATTGCAGTGAAAGCATTAGGTTACCTTGACGTCAAGGCAGTATCCGGTCCGTTCTCGGATATTTCCTCCGACAGCTATTATGCCGGTTACGTGGCAAAGGCTGCAGAGCTTGGCCTAGTGACAGGCTATGACGGCGCATTCCGACCGCAGGCTACGATTTCGCGCGAGGAAGCGGCAGCAATCATCGTGCGGTTGTATGAACGCTTGAATGGCGCACAAACCCCTACGTCAAATGGACAAGCTTTTGCCGATATCGCCAAAGCGTCGCCATGGGCACGAGCGTCGATTGAAGATGCGCAGTCACTCGGGCTTCTGGAGGGTAAAGGCGGCAACCTTTTCGCACCAAAAGAAACGGTAACGCGCGCTGAGATTGCGAAGCTGATTTGGACGGCTATTCAATAGCTGCCTGCACGCCTAACGAAGATCGCTCTCCGATTAAGGGGAGCGGTCTTTGTTTTACTCGACATATAGGAAAGGATATAGGTTTGCTCATCCTTTCTCTATACGTTTCGACGAAACGATGGCGTCTATTGAAAGGACGCCGTCAGGCGTTTCTTCTTGGAATCCCTTATTTGACTGTAGGCTTGTATTTTCGATACAATTTAAGGGACAACAAGAAGAGCCTAGAGGCAGGATTGAAGGGAGAATGCGAATTTATGAGCGGTTATGAACAGCATTTAGATACTTACGCGCAATTAATCGTAAAAATAGGCGTTAACGTACAGCCAGGCCAAGAGGTATTCGTAACGGGAGCTGTCGATCAGGCTGTTTTGGTCAGACTAGTGGCTGCCAAAGCCTATGAGGCCGGAGCGGGCAACGTACATGTCGATTGGACGGATGATTCCTTATCACGGTTAAAGTACGAGAAGGCAGCCGAGGACGTTTTCTCCAGATTTCCCGAGTGGGAAACCGGCAAGCGCAATGCCTTCGTGGAACGCGGAGCAGCCTTTATTTCAATCGTTTCTTCAAGCCCCGATCTGCTGAAGGGAATCGATTCGAGCCGAATTTCAAGCTTCCAGAAGGCATCCGGCCAAGGGTTGAAGGAATTCCGCAGAGCGATCCAGTCGGACAAAGTAAGCTGGACAGTTGTAGCGGCTGCCGGCAAGGAGTGGGCGGCAAAGGTATTCCCGGAGGCAGGTGAAGAAGCGGTCGAGAAGCTGTGGACAGCGATCTTTGAATCCGTGAGGCTTCATGCAGACGATCCGGTAAAAGCATGGGAAGAGCACAATGCTAACCTACATAGCAAAGGCGAGACGCTCAACCAGAACCATTTTCAAAAATTGCATTACACGGCTCCCGGTACTGATCTGACAATCGAATTGCCTGAGAAGCATATCTGGGTCGCAGCTGGCAGCACGAACGTGAACAACATCCCGTTCATGGCGAATATGCCGACCGAGGAAGTATTCACGGTGCCGCTCAAAACCGGCGCGAACGGATATGTATCCAGCACCAAGCCTCTTAGCTACGGCGGCAACATCATCGATCGTTTCAAGCTGACGTTCGAGGAAGGTCGCATCGTAAAGGCAGAAGCCGAGGAAGGCCAAGAGATTTTGCAGAAGCTGGTCGATATCGACGAGGGCTCGCACTATCTAGGCGAAGTGGCGCTAGTGCCGCATGAGTCGCCGATTTCGAAGTCCAACATTCTATTCTACAATACGTTGTTTGACGAGAACGCATCGAATCATCTTGCAATCGGAAGCGGTTATGCGTTTAATATTGAAGGCGGCAAAACGATGTCTCCTGAAGAGCTTGAAGCTAGCGGCGTCAATTCAAGCATCACGCATAACGATTTCATGATTGGTTCCGCGGACATGGATATCGACGGCATTAAGAGCGACGGAACGGTCGTTCCGATTTTCCGCAAAGGAAATTGGGCTATTTAATCCTATTGAGCAGGCTCCTTAAGGAGCTTTGAACCTATGACCCATAAGAAGGCCACTTTGAAAAAAAGTGGCCTTCTTGTGGGTCATTTGTGTTTTATATGGCGTCATGGTGATCGGGCGAAAAGTAAATAGGTGGGATTTGAAATTAGTAAACGAGTACCAAAAAAGTAATACCGACCTCACTTATATGTAAAATGGCGCCGGGAAATAGACCTATTTTCCGCACGTATAGGATGATTCAACCAGACTATTTCTAGCCGACTGTGTCACTGCTACACTAGAACCTACGATTATTTAAAAAGAGCGATATGATCAATCTACGTCTCTTTTTTTTGTTATTTTTTGAGATATTTCGAGAATGTTGTTTTAAAAGGCTTAAATCTGTTTATTTAAACAAAGATAATAATCCGTTCACAAACAAAAATCCAATAAATGTAAGTAGAGGGATATCGTATTTACGACTAGGATATCCAGTACCTGCGCTTCTAGTTAGGATGATGCTTTTACATGCAATTGGTTATCACCGTACTGCTTGTCTGTCTATTAGTGTGCTGTGTCGTTACGGATGTGAGAAGCCGAATGATCTATGATGGGGTGACTCTTCCCGGCACATTCATGTTCTTGGTTCTCCATCTCGCAGCAAAGGATATTTCTATGCTTGAGCTAATCGCGGGAGCTGGCGGTCTTGGAGGGCTCGCATTGCTTGTCGCGGTGGTCAGCAAAGGGCAGTTCGGCGGCGGTGATATCAAGCTTTTCATGATGATCGGCGCATGTTTGGGCTGGTCGATTGGAATCTGGGCTTTTATGTTTACTTTTTTGGCTGCGGCTTTTATCGCTTTGCCGCTGCTTCTGCTGCAGAAGCTGCGTCCGCAGCAAAAGAAAGTGAAGGAGCTGCCAATGGCACCCTTCATTGCTATAGGAACGGCGCTTGCCATGTATTTGGCCTATTGAAGCGATACCGTTCAAAACCATGCTTTTTACATAAGGATGAACGGAGATTAGAGCATATGTTTATTACTAGAGACCAGGGGTGTTAGAAAGCTATGTTTGAGTCGAAAAGGCGCGCATTTCTATTATTGTTCGTATCCATTGCGCTAGGATTGATTGCTGTTGTTTTATTCTCAACGTACATGCAGGAAACAAAAGAAAGTATGGGGGAGCTGGTTATGGTCCAGGTTGCGGGAAATAACATTCCTGCCGGACAGCTCATTACGGAGGACTTGCTGACGGAGGAGCAAATTCCACGTAAGTATATGCTGGAATCTCTAATCCAATCGCCTGCAGAACTTGTTGGGAAGGTTTCCATGGTTCCGATTGCCAAAGGAGCGGTTATAACTTCTGTCATGCTTAGAGACAACAGTCTCGTGTCAGGCGAGTACCGTCAGGTTATGCTTCGCGCACCGATGTCTGTATTCGATGACCAGATTGATGCTTATGATGCGGTTGATATTCTCGTATCTTACGAGCAGGAAGGCGGCGCCAAGGAAGCTGCGACGGATCGTAGAACGACGAAGGTGCTTCTAAAAGGGGTAACCGTAAGCAGCGTTCATAAGAGCGGTGACGAAACGATAGCTGTAGGCGTGCTCTTGAAGCTTGCTGACACGAAAAGCTTAATTTGGGCGCTTAATTACGGGAAAGAGGTTCGTTTGCTCAAAACGGGCAATGCGAAGGCCTCGCAGGAGGCTCCAAAGCTTGAGGGTGCTGCTGCTGTGAACACGCCAGCTAATCCGAATCCGACAGCTAAACCTGTGTCATCTGTAAGCACCAAGCCGACTGCGAAACCGGCGCCAACTGCCGTTGCGCCGCCGAAAGGAGGGCAATAAGCCTGTGAATTCTGCAAAAATATCGATCATTTCAGATGACAGCCGCCTGATGCAGCAGCTTGTTCAGCATGTTAACTTTCTGAATCTAAGCATTGGAGAAACCATTGATAAGCCAAGAGAGGCCTATATGCATCTGCATCCGCTGGAGCCGCGGGTCGTGCTTCTTGCTGAGCCGCTTGAGGAGATGAACATTCCGCAAATCGTGCAACAATTAAAAAAAGTAAACAGCAGTGCGCCTATTATTTTTATGTCGCGTGATGGCCGATTTGAGCAGCTGCGAGAGCTTTATCGAAGCGGTGTATCCGACATTCTACGTGTACCGGATGAGCTTGGCCAGCTCGAAACGCTGCTCGATAAAACCGTGCGACAAACCTCAGATAACCGGGAACGGAGCAGAGCACTCGGCTCAACCGGGTCAGAAGGCGGCCAGGTCATTGCTCTTTACAGCGCCAAAGGCGGCTCGGGTACAACTACGGCAGGCATTAATTTGGCGCAAGGACTTGCTATTCAGTCCGGTGCCCGCGTTCTGCTCATCGACCTAAACATGCAATTCGGCGGTCTGCAGCAGTATTTGGATATCCAGTCTGAGCGGAATTTAGGTGATCTAAAGTCTGTGCTAAAGGAATTGACATACAGCCAATTAGATAATGTCCTATACAAGCTGGCTCCCTCTGATGTTCATCTGCTGCTGTCGCCGGCTCATCCGCAGGAGGCAGAAAACTTTAAAGGCGAGGATATCGAGCTCTTATTCGCCGCTTGCCGCGCGCACTTTGATTATATCGTGCTGGATTTGCCGAAGGAGCTGAATGAAATATCAATCTGTGCTTTAGGCCAGGCGGACCGGGTGCTTTATTTGCTTCATTTGGATCGTCCTTCGATTGTGAGAATGAAAGGCGTATTTGATATTCTGGAGCGCTATCACTTGACCCACGAAGAGAAGCTGTCCATTGTGGTGAACAGGCACAGCAAGAAAAATGATGTCACGCTAGAGCATCTTGGGAAGATGACGCTGATTCCGGTTATCGGCGTCTTGTCAGAGGACGTGAAGCGCAATGTCCAGACGTCTATGAACCTTGGAAAACCGCTTCTGACCGAGAAGAAGGTGAAGGGACTTAAAGGTCCTGCGAAGGATTACATGACTTTGGCTGCAGAATTGCTTAAGCAAGAAGGGGGCGTGAATCGTGTCCATCTTCCATCAGTTAAGCAGTCGTCTTGAGGATTCGCCGAAGGTCGAAAAGAGCGCTCAGGATTATATTGATTTTCTCTTCAATCATTACAAGGAAAGGCTTCTAAAAGAAACCAACTTGGACCAATTAATCAAGCTTCCCAACTTTCAAAAGAGACGGACGATTGAGAAGCTAATCACCGACATGCTGGAGCAGGAAAAAGTCATCATTACACAGCTGGACAAGACGAAGCTGCTGGATATGATCCTTAACGACTCCGTGGGCTATGGGCCGCTTGAGCCGCTGCTGCAGGATGAGGACATTACCGAAATCATGGTAAACGGTCCGAATGAAGTGTACATAGAGAAAAAAGGAACGATCACGCTCTCGCATATATCGTTTAAGAATCAAGAGCATATTCGCCATATCATTGACCGGATCGTAGCGCCGATCGGCAGACGAATCGACGAGAGCTCACCGCTTGTAGACGGAAGGCTCGAGGATGGCAGCCGGATAAATGCAGCGATTCCCCCAATTGCTTTGTACGGACCGGTGCTGACCATTCGAAAATTCAAGAAGGATCCGTATGCGATGCATAACCTACTGGAATTTCAATCGCTGTCAAAGAAAATGTCGGAGTTTCTTGAAGCAGCGGCGGCTGGAAAGATGAATATTCTCATTTCTGGCGGTACAGGCAGCGGCAAAACAACGCTCTTGAACGTCGTCTCTGCAGCGATTCCCGTTGGAGAACGCGTGATAACGATCGAGGATATGGCAGAGCTTAGACTGGGGCGCAAAAACTGTGTTTCCTTGGAGGCAAGGCCAGCCAATATGGAGGGAACCGGTGAGATTACGATTCGCCATCTCGTACGCAATGCGCTTCGGATGAGACCAGACCGCATTATCGTTGGTGAGGTGCGCGGCGGAGAAGCAATGGATATGCTGCAGGCGATGAATACCGGCCATGAAGGCTCGTTAACGACGATTCATGCCAATACCCCGCGCGATGCGATGTCGCGGCTTGAGGCGATGATTCTGATGAGCAATACCTCAATGACTGCTGAAGTCGTGAGGCCGTTTATATCTGCCGCGATTCAGATTGTCGTTCAGACGCTGCGTTTGTCTGACGGCTCGCGGAAGGTTGTGTCCATTGCCGAGGCGGTTGACGAGTCGGGGGAGCTGAAGCTCGTGGACATTTTCCGCTATCGCAGAACAGGCACAAGCGCAAACGGAAAAAGTATAGGACGGTATGAAACAACGGGATATGTTCCGAATTGTTATGAGAAGTTGAAGGCTTACGGCTATGACCTTGGCATAGATTTTTTTGCCGAAGGTCTGGAGGAAGTGACTTATGTCTAACGAGCTATGGTTAAGTATCGTAATATTTCTTGCCGTTGCACTAGGGTCGCTGGGCATCTATGAGCTTGGTGGCGTCCGCAAACGGATGAACGGTCTTCACCGCAAGCTGGATGAGCTGCATACCGAGGAGGCCAAAGCGTCGAGAGGATTCTATCATCGGCTCTCGCTCCGTTTCAAGCAAACAGAGTATGGCCGGAGCCTGGAAGACCGATTGGAGGCCTCCAACTTGAAGCGGAGCCCGCTCGACTGGCTGCTCATATTGACTGTGATCTGGGTCGTGTTTTCCATTCTCGTAGAACGAATGATGGGCCTGGGTGTGCCTTACAATCTGCTTGCTGCTTACTTTGTAATCAACTGGGGCTCTAAGCAATGGCTTAAGTCCAGAAGTAGCAAGTTCAGCCAGCTCATTAATCGACAGCTGCCCGAGGTTTGCCGGATGCTCTCAAGCTGTATTCGCGCCGGTATGAGCGTGCAACAAGGGATTGATGTCGTAGCGAAAGAGCTGAAGCCGCCTGCGGGGCTATTGTTCCAAACGATGTCCAGGGAGCTTAAGATGGGAACGACGCTTCACCTCGTGTTAGAACGGGTACATGAACGCTTCACCAGCAAGGATATTCGCTTGCTGACGCAAACGGTTATCGTACAGCGTCAAGCGGGAGGCAATCTTGGACAGGCGCTTGACCATTTGGCCAAAACGCTGGAGGAGCGCGAGCGCATGAATAAAGAGATTAGCAATCAGACTGCAGAATCACGTTACATAGCGCTTACGCTTGCATTGATGCCGGTTTTCCTCATCGTCGTGTTTAATATGGTATTTAAAGGTTTTATTATGCCCATATTCACGCTGCCCGGCATGATCCTTGTGGCAGTGGTGCTGATTCTGATGACGGCAGGCTTCCTGATGATTCGCAAAGTATCCAATATAAAGGCGTGACAATATGAATGAGTGGACTGAACTATTGTTGTATACAGGCTTTGCAGTGTGGAGCTTGTCCATGCTGTTGTTCTGGCGATACCGACTTCATCGAATAGCATTGCTTAAACGGCTGGGCTTGATCAAGCTGGAGAAGAAAAAGAAGGAAAAGTGGACGAATCGCTTCTCCGTGCGCGTGTTCGCGTGGTCGAAGCAGCTCGCGCCGATCGGACGCCGATTTCGTATGTTCTCGAATGAAGAGGAGCTGGAGCGTAAGATCGCATTGGCTGGGTATCCGGGAGGTTTGCAGCTAGATTCCTTCTATGGCTTTCGCTTTCTGTGTCTATTCTCTGGCTTGCTGGGGGGGACGATCTTATCCTGGCTTGGCATAGGCGGGGGAGGTACGATTCTTGCTCTGTTCGCGGCCGGCCTTGTGTTCCCTTCAATGTGGATCCGGGCAGCTGCAGCTCGGAGGCAGGAGCAAATAGCGATTGAGCTTCCTGATTTCATGGATGCAATGAGTGTGACGCTGCAAGCTGGTGTGCCGCTGGATCCTGCGATGAAGCAAATCGTGAAGACGATGGAAGGGCCTTTGCAGGAGGAGTTAAGCCGATTTCAGCAAGAGCTGGATATTGGCGTACCGAGAGAACAGGCATATCTTCGTTTAATGCACCGCAATCAATGCAAAGATCTAGAAACACTCATTCTGTCCTTAATTCAAGGCAGCAAACTAGGTGTACCGATAGCGAATACGTTCAAGCTGCTTGCGGAGGACATGCGAGAGTCGCGTATCGGCCGAATAAAGGAGCGGGCTGCGAAGGCTGGACCGAAGGTAACGCTTATTACGACCTTTGTTATTCTGCCCGCCGTCATCCTTTGCGTAATAGGATTGCTCGTTCTTAACTTTATGTACAACCCGGAAGGTCTAGGCATTTCTTGGGATGCATTCAACATGTAATAAGAGAGGAGGTGAACGGATCATGCTAACGAAATTTGGAATCAAATTATATGGCAAATCAGTTCAAATTTGGAATCATACAAAAAACCAACGGGGTGCGCAGGCCATTGAATACATTGGGGTTGCTGCCCTTGCTGTCGTACTCATTCTCGCGATGATTAAGCTGTTTGGAAGCGATGGTGATGGAATTGCGAAAAAATTGGTGGACAAGCTTAAAGATTTTATCGATAAAATTAGTCTTTAATCGTAGAAGGGGCCGAGTTAATCCTATCGGCCCCTTGAGGCGGCTAGTAGGGAATGAGAGGGGCTCCCAAGCGATTGAGTTTGTTGGGGTGCTGCCTTTGTTCCTGTTAATGATCTTAATTGTTACACAGTTCGTCTATGCGGGCGTGACCGTTGTCGTGGCGAAGCAGGTTGCGATGGAGGGCGCGCGTGCTGCGATGGTCGAACTTACGTCTGGTGCCAATTACGAGACAGCAGTTCGCAATGCTGCCGGTAAATATAAGGTGAACAGCCTATCTAAGCATGAGTATGTTTCTGGATCGGATACCTATGTCACTGTGAAGGTAACGTTGGAATCTCCTATCGTGACAGGAGGGTTGTTCCGATCGTCCGGCATAACGCTTCCGGTTTCCTCAGAGGTAACGGTGCGTAAGGAAGACATGGAATAGCCGCTGGCTGAGAGGTTGTGATTACGATTCGAAAGAGCTCGAAGCGGCGCTTCTTTCTTGCGCTGACAATCATAATATGGATATGTACATCAGTACCTTCTGCTTTTGCAGAAAAGGCTGATATCGATACACAGCTTGATTCCTACACGATACCGGATAAAAGTGTTCCGAAAGCTCCTATAATTGTGGATACAGCTGTGCCGGACGGCTCCACTGTTCAGCCCCCCTCATATGAAGTAGGCGATTCCGAGCCGGACTCAGGCCAAGGGGGATTGCCCGATTCTCCGGGGGGGAACGGCGAAATGCCAGGCTACGATTCCGGAAGCAGCCGGCCAGACGGTTCGATAGGCGGAGAAGGCGTCGGGACACCGGGTGAGGGTGGGGCAGATGATGTGAATCCACCATCTGCCAATCAGCCGGGCGGAGAAACAGCTGTCGATGGTCAGCAGGGCAAGGACGGGACGTCAGACGGCCCGGCAGATACTCAAGATCCGCAGCTACCTGGAACAAATGGCGGGAATAGCTCGCCGTCAGGATCAGATTCGCAGACTGGAGAGGCTGGAGGTACGGATGAAACTGGTACAGAGAATTCAGAAACGTCCGATACCGAAACATCAGATACCGAATCATCAGACACTGGCGAGCAGAGCACAAAGGATCCGGAAAACAAGCCATGGTATGAAGGCTTCTTTAATCAGGTTAAGCAAGCGGCGACGGGAGCATTGGCTGGCGCCATTGGCGCTGTAATCGTCATTGTGGTAGTTGTAGCAGTAGCTGCTTTGCTTGGCGTAACCATTGGGGTACCTCTGTTGATCGTTGCAGCAGCCGCGGGTATAATCGCGGGAGCGGTATATGCGCTGTATGCAGGTGATTCCTTTAATTTCCTCAAAGGGATCGGGATAGGCGGATTGGCAGCCATATCTGTCATTTCCATCGGCCAAGCTGGAATTGCCGCAGCTTTCCGCGGCGGTTGGCAGCTCGTTACGAACCTCGGCGTGCGGGGAGCAATCAGAGCTGCAGGCTCGCGAATTGCAACCTTTGCTCAAGGTGCATTTAGTGCGCTTAGAGGCGGTATAACGGCATTAGTGCGCTCACCGATTGCCACACTCAAATCGACGATCCTATCCAAAACGTTTGGCTTTACGGTTTCGCTTAATATGGGAATGAATGTATTCGGCAAGCTTGCTTTTGAAGGAACGATGCCGACTCTTCAGGAGGGTGCTTTAATGCTCGCAGAAAGTGTTGCCGGAGCTCTTATTTTCGATAAAATCGGAGACTTGATCGGCAAGCAGGCTTTGAGCACACTTGGTAAACGGATGTCCTCCTTTGTTGCAAGCGCTTTTGAGTCAATGACGATTAATGTGCTGCTTAAACGGGAAAACGCGGACGCGGCTAGCGCGTCGCAGGTTGGTTTTTTTAAAGCGTTTATCCTGCAGCCGCTGCTTGGACTGCGCTTGAACCGCTGGCGTACGAATGAGCAGGTAGGCACGGCGCTGTCTGATCTGGAGGCTAGAGGCATTACAGTAGATTCCTCAAATATCGGTAATAAAAAAATGACGAACGTGCAGCTTGATCAGCTTTGGAGAGACGGAGCAAATCCCAACTCGGTACGCCATTGGGGTCAGGACGGGCATCAAGTTACCCAGAATCAGTATGACAGGCTGCTGGAAAACCAAGATAAGCTGACGCAGATGGAGAATAAGCAGGAAGTCGTTGAGAAGCTGACAGAGAAAGTGATCGAGGAGCCGGTCAAGGATAAATTTGGACTAGGGAAGTGAGTAGAATGCTCAAGCGGGTCCGTGCAATGGATGATAAGCAGCTGCTACGCGGCGTATGGTGGAATACCGGTATTTTTGCTGTTGTTTTTCTCATTATGTGTTACTTGGCCGGTGATCACAATTATGTCAGTTTTCAGACAGCAGTCATTATATTAATTGTTGTTTACATTCCGGGTTTGCTGCTATTGCTAGCTATGTATGTCAAAGCAGATGCTGAAACGCGCAGAGCTTATAACATRCGAATCGGATTAGTTGCAGCCGCCGGCGTAATATTAATGGCGTGGAGATACATGAATTAGCGAGTGCCGTAGAAAAGGATGTGTATCAGCGTTGCTTAAACGAATGGCTTTTTTAGTTCTATCCGCGTGCCTTGCTTCTATTATACTTGCAGGCTGTTTCGGCGGAGCTGGGCCTGAGGAAGATGTGGTAACTTCGAATGAAGCTGTCACTGAAGTACCATCGCCTACGGCGGTAAATACGCCATCCAATCAAGAGGAGCAAAGTACCGAGACTCCAGCGGCATCAACGCAGCCGGAGACTGTACAGGCTGTTGATGCAGCAGGTCATGTTTCTGAGACGTTCATTGCAAAGCTGCTGCAGGGCGGAAACATTGAACTGGACGCTGAGGGGAATTTCCGGCCCAATGAGGCTATTACAAGATCGGAATTTATTCATTGGATGTACGGATATGACAACAAAGGCATTAAGCCTTTCAAGCCTTCCGCTCCGAGCTTCGTTGATGTGCCCGCTCAGCATGCAGACTTTGAACTAATAGAAGGGCTTTATCAAGCTGGGGTCATCACCGGATTCCCAGATCAAACCATGAAGCTGGATAAGGAGCTTTCGCGAGAGGAGCTATGCCTGCTTTGGGGTTGGTATCAAAGTGCGGACAGCGTAATCGATCCGATTATACCGCTTGCTTCCGCGGAGCTTAGCTTGAAGCCTTATGGAGACGGAGATAAGGTTGGCCAAATATTCATCCGGGCTGTCGATAAGTATCTGACTAACGAAGACAGCTCGTACACAGCCGTGTTCGGGAAAACGCCGAAGCTGAATCCGCAAGGCTCGGTTTCAAGGGCGGAAGCGGCACAATGGATCGTATCGTACAGCGAGAAGAAGGAAGGGTAACAAAGGTGATGGGCAAGGTGAAAGGGGATTCCTGTCGGTGCGGTATAGTAGCAGCCGTGAAGAATGAGCGCGGAAGCATGTCGCTGCTTGCGATAGGCACCTTAGCGCTTGTAATCATCGTAAGTGTCTACTTGTTTTACTTTTTTACGGTTTTCATTGAAAAGCGGCAAGCGCAAAACATTGCCGATGCAGCATCGCTGACTGCTGTTCAGACTATCAGGGAAGAATACGAGGAGGCAATGCAGGACAAGGCTGAGAGAGAGTTGCAACAATTTCTTCTCGAATATGACGAGCTGCTCAATCCTCCAGCGTCAGTGCCTGATACAGAGGAAGAAGCGTCAACGCCTGAGAATGGAAGCGAACCGGGAGACGGTGAAGCTGGCTCTGATATCCCTACACTGCCAACGATTAAGCTTGAAGATCTGATAGATAGCCTGGAGCTGCGCCGTTTGATTAAGGATGGTGGCTTTGATAAAGAGGAGCATTGGCCGCTTGTCGCCAAGGAGAGCTATTTCTCGGATCAATTCACAGCTCGGAAAAATGGCGATCTCTTATACGACGTCATTAGGCGGGAGTCGGGCAAAGTTGAATCGGTTGCGAGAGAAGCAGTTACGGCAAATAAGGGCAAGGCTGGCGGAAGCCTAACCTTTCCCGTGGAAGGCGAGCCTAAATTTCTTCTCAAAGCTACCCGTACAATGAAGCTTGACAGCGTCGGTTTCGAAAAGGACATCATTACGGGAGCCGCCGCAGGAATTTCTTCTAAAGAGGTCCCGATCGACGTTAGCGGAAAGCCGCCTTTTACGATATATTGGTAACGAAAAGCTGCATTTGGAAAGTCTATGACTTTTCCGAATGCAGCTTTTATTATGAATGAAATTCCCCTTTAATTGTTAATATTAGCAGAGAAAGGTGGCAGACTTACGTTATATATGACATTTGTCATATGAACGGATGACACTTATGACTATGAGCGCATGACGCTTTTCTTTACAATAAAGTTAGAATACTGCGATAGACGCCACGGACACTCCTAAGCGTCATATTGAGGAGGAAGAATGCGATGACAGAGCTGAAGCACGCTCACCTGAAGAAAGAAGTTGCCCCATTTGAAAAAACGGATTTGAAGTCCAGCATCAGACAGTTAATCAACACGTTAGTGCCTCTTGTTCTGCTCTGGTATGCTGCTTACTATAGTCTCTCGATTTCGTATTGGCTTACGGCACCGCTTGTGCTGCTTACATCAGGTTTTGTCATCCGTACCTTCATCATCTTCCATGACTGCTGTCACGGCTCTTTCTTTAAAAGTAAAAAAGCGAATGACATTTTTGGGACAATCACAGGTGTCATCACGCTCGTTCCTTATAGACAATGGAAAAACTCGCATTCCATCCATCACGCAACAAGCAGCAACCTCGACAAACGAGGTACCGGTGATCTATGGATTCTGACAGTAGAGGAATACGCGGCTTCTTCGTTTATGCGCCGCTTTGCTTATCGCATGTACAGACATCCGCTTGTTATGTTCGGACTTGGTCCAATTGGCGTTTTCCTTATCCAATACCGTTTCAACGTTAAAGGTGCAAGACGCAAGGAACGCTTGAATACGTATTTGACGAATGCATCTATCGTAGGCTTATATGCGCTTCTGATTTGGGCAATTGGCTGGCAGTCCTTCCTTCTCGTGCAAGGACCGGTGTTCTTTGTATCTGGCTTGCTGGGCATTTGGCTGTTCTATGTACAGCATCAATTCGAAGATTCCTACTTTGAGCATGAAGATGAATGGAGTTACGTGAACGCGGCTGTTGACGGAAGCTCATACTACAAGCTGCCGAAGGTACTGCAATGGATTACAGGCAACATTGGCTTTCACCATGTTCATCATTTAAGCCCTAAGGTTCCCAACTATAATCTGGAGAAAGCGCATAATGCGACGCCTCCGCTTCATAAAGCAACGACAATTACGATAAGCGAAAGCTTGGAATCGCTGCAATTCCGCTTGTGGGACGAAACGGACAAGAAATTCGTCAGCTTCAAAGGGATTAAGCATCGCCTTCGGAAGGTGCAGTCGAATTCCGATAAGCTTAAAGCCACTCAGCCTAGCTTGAAATTCAAATAAGGTCTGCCAAATAGACAACCATGAAGCCACGCCCTCACAGGCTGGCTTCTCGTATGTATAACGATAAGTAAAATAAATACGTCTTGAGATGTATATGATAAAATGGTACTATGCTCGCTCCTTGCAGCTCGATTCGGCTTTAACACAAAGGATGAACGACGATGAACAAATGGTATCAGATCTTTCATAAAAATACAGGCTTGAGCCCATATGTGTGGGTCGTATTCTGTATTTTGCCTTTCTATTTTATATTCCGCTCATCCACTCCTTATCAGGCTGTATCGGGCATCATTATGATTATTTTGTTTTTTATATGCTACCGGCTCTCCTTTGTATCCAAAGGCTGGCTCGTATATTTCTGGACGAGTGTGCAGATTGTCATATCGATTGCGATGACTTTGTTGTTCAGCTACGTCTATTTTTCGATTTTCTTAGCCTTTTTTATCGGGAATATACAGAATAGGGCTGGATTCTTTACCTTGTATGCGATCCATATCGTCAGCACGTTCATTACGGTCAATTATGGCTTTGCTACACAAAACTCTTTGTTTTTCACGCAGTTTCCGTTTATTCTCATCAGCTTGATTGTAGTCATTCTGCTGCCTTTCAATACGTACAACAAAAACAAGCAAGGCCAGCTGGAAGGACAGCTTGAGGATGCGAACAAACGGATATCGGAGCTCGTCAAGATGGAAGAGAGACAACGGATCGCGCGCGATCTGCATGATACGCTCGGACAGAAGCTTTCCTTGATCGGCTTGAAAAGTGATTTGGCTGGAAAGCTGATGCTCAAAAACCCCGCTCAAGCGCAGGAGGAAATTAACGACGTTCGCCAGACGGCTAGAACCGCGCTTAAGGAAGTTAGGGAAATGGTTACCCAAATGCGAGGCACGCGTATCGAAGACGAGATGTTTCGGATCAAGCAGATTCTGAAGGCAGCCGAAATTGAATTCGAATTCGAAGGGAATATAAAGCTGGGTACGACGGATTTATTGACCGAAAATGTGCTTAGCATGTGCTTGAAGGAAGCTGTTACGAATGTAGTCAAGCATAGCGAAGCCTCTGCCTGCACCGTTACGATTCAGTCCTCACGCGCAGAACTGCTTCTCATGGTGAAGGACAACGGGGTAGGTATTCCCGAGTCGGCCCGCAACTACGGAGGGCATGGTCTTCAAGGCATGAAGGAGCGTTTGGAATTCGTGAACGGCAGCTTGGATATCGTTAACAAAGACGGTGCAACGCTAGTCATTAAAATACCTAATGTGATTAAACAAATCTAATGCAATTGCGAGAGAGGGGATGGAGGGTATGATTAGAATTGTCATAGCTGAGGATCAACGCATGCTGCTTGGCGCTCTCGCTTCCTTGCTTGATTTGGAAGATGACATGAAGGTCGTCGGAAGAGCGAGTAACGGAGAGGATGCTGTCAGCCTTGTCCATCAGCATAAACCGGATATTTGCATTATGGATATCGAGATGCCTGCCAAAACGGGGCTTGATGCCGCGGAGGAGCTGAAGGGGGAAGACTGTAAGGTGATCATCCTGACCACCTTTGCAAGATCCGGTTATTTTGAACGTGCACTTAAAGCGGGCGTGAGCGGGTACTTGCTAAAGGACAGCCCGAGCGAAGAATTGGCTGACTCGATTCGCAGCGTCATGGCTGGCCGGCGCATCTTTGCATCTGAGCTGGTTGACGAAGCCTACGGCCAAGAAAACCCGTTAACGGAACGTGAGAAGGAAGTGCTCGTTCTTGTAGCCGATGGCAAGAATACGAAAGAAATAGCGAGTGAGCTGTTTATCACGACGGGAACGGTGCGCAACTATATCTCCGTTATTCTAGACAAGCTCGACGTCAGTAACCGTATCGAGGCGATTACCCGCTTCAAGGAGAAGGGCTGGTTCAAATAACATGCCTAATTGCACGTGCAGGCAAACCATTCCGCGCTATTGAGAGGAGCCATCCGATCTCAGCAGCGCTATTTTTGTTTACAATCTAGGAAAGGATATGCGTGAGCTCATCCTTTCTCTATACGTTTCGCCGTAACGATGGCGTCTATAAAAAAGACGCCGTCAGGCATTTCTTCTTATATACAGGTATAAGAGTGAAAGGAATGGGTATTGGAAAGAGTAATAGGGAAGGGAGAGATGGGGATGAGCGATACGAATTTAACACTTCATACCGATAAATATCAAATTAACATGATGTATGCACACTGGCTGCAGGGAAGCTTGAACGAGAAAGCGGTATTTGAAGCCTATTTCCGCAAGCTCCCTTTCGGCAATGGCTTCGCTGTTTTTGCCGGGCTGGAGAGAATCGTATCTTATATCCGGGCGCTGTCGTTCGGAGAAGAAGAAATTACATATTTGCGTGCGCAAGAGGAATGCTATAAAGAGGAGTTTCTTCAAGAGCTAAAAAATTTCCGCTTCACCGGCAATCTTTATGCCGTTGAAGAAGGGACGCTTGTATTCGCGAACGAGCCGCTGCTTTGCGTGGAGGCACGGGTATTCGAAGCGCAGCTGGTAGAGACGGCAATCTTGAATATGATGAATTACCAGACATTAATCGCAACAAAGGCCGCACGGATCAAACAGGTTGCAGCGAATGATATTTTACTTGAGTTTGGCACAAGACGCGCGCAGGAGGCGGATGCTGCCATTTGGGGAGCAAGAGCCTCCTATATAGCGGGCTTCCATGCCACCTCGAATATGCGTGCGGGGATGTTGTTTGGGATACCGGCCAAAGGAACCCATGCCCATTCCTGGGTGCAGGGCCATGACTCGGAGGAAGAGGCGTTCCGTGCGTATGCGGAGTCGCTGCCTGACCATGTAACCTTGCTGGTAGACACCTATAATACGCTCAAAAGCGGTGTTCCTAGCGCGATCCAAATCGCAAGGGAGCTGGAGAAGCAAGGAAAGCGAATGAATGCGATCCGACTAGATAGCGGGGATCTTGCGTATTTATCGCAGATGGCTCGGAAGATGCTGGATGAGGCCGGTTTTCCATATGTGCAAATCGTGGCTTCCAATGATCTTGATGAGGGCATTATCTCGAATTTGAAGTCGCAAGGAGCCAAGATCGATGTCTGGGGTGTGGGTACCAAGCTCATTACTGCAGCTGACCAGCCATCGCTCGGTGGCGTATACAAGCTTGTCGCGCGCGAGAAAAACGGCGGCTATGAGCCGGTAATCAAAATATCAGCGAACCCGGAGAAGGTGTCAACGCCGGGCTTCAAATCGCTTTACCGGATCATTAACAAGGAGACAGGCAAAGCGGAGGCGGATTATATCGCGCTGAAGGCTGAACAGCATATCGCAAAGGGTGAGCGAATAAAGCTCTTTGATCCGATTCATCCCTACATTCATAAATATATTGAGCGTTATGAGGCGCTGCCGCTATTAAAACCGATCTTTATTGACGGAGAGCTTGCATACGAGCTGCCGGGCTTGGAGCAAATTAGAGATTACCATCTCAGACAGTTCGATTGGTTTTGGCCGCAATATTTGCGCAAGCTGAATGCGGAGGCCTACCGGGTTAATTTGAGCGAAGCATTGTGGGAGCTGAAGCGTGATCTTATACAGCAGCATCAGCTGTAGGCGATGCACGCTCAGGCAGCATGCTATCAATAAGCAAATAGAGGGGCAGCCGACTTCATCTTGGATGATGGTCGGCTGCCCCTTTTGATCGAGAGCGACTAAAAGTCAAAGCAGGACCATTATGAAAAAGAGCGCAGCCTTGCAAATGCGAAGAAGCACTGAAATTTGTCGAAAATGAAGGTATTTCCAGAAGGGCTGTAGAATGGTATACGAGTATTGATACCATATTCTCGGAGGTAAGCAAATGAAAAGAACGAAGAAGGCTTTATTTATAATGATGACCGTTTGTTTGATGTCGCTGTCATTCATTATGCCGGCTGCAGCAGCAGAAGTTTCAAAGGACAAGTACACCTATTCGGTATCCAAAAGCTTAGGCGAAGTGGATGAGGTCATCACGATTGAGGATCTAGGCGAGCTTTACGAGGATCTGGAAGTAACATCGACGATCGTGCCGGATAAAGCAGTGCTTACGTTTACGGCGAAAGCAACGACTAGTGCAGTCGTATTAGGCTACAGCCTAGAGAAGGGAATTCTCGTTTCCGAATCTCTTCCATGGACGATAAAAGGCAAGAAAGAGCTTGTGAACAGCCTTGCTGCCAATACAACGGGAACGGTAGCCTTTGAATACGGCTTGCCGTATTATGAATTGTTCCTATTTGATGAGGCGACTGGTGACCAAACGAGTTATTTTTTCAAAATCGACAAAGGTAATGTTGCAGGCGACCAGCCTGATGCATGGGCCAAAACAGAGGTGGATGCAGCTATTGCGGGAGGCCTCGTTCCAGAAGGACTGCAAAGCTATTATAAACAGCAAATTTCGCGCGCGGACTTCGCGAAGCTCATTGTTAATTTGCTAGAGGTTACGACAGGCAAAACGATCGATGCCATTCTGGAAGAGAACGAAGTGAGCTTGAACGATAACCCTTTCACGGATACGACGATCAAACAAGTCATCGCTGCTAATCTTATGGGTATCGTTAACGGTAAAGGAAACGGAAAGTTTGATCCTTACGGCAGTATCACTAGGCAAGAAGCGGCTGTTATGCTCACGAATACGGTAGATGTGTTCGGCTTTGACATCACGGGCGATGCTTCGGCTTTTGCGGACAATAAGCAAATCGCCAGCTGGGCAAAGCCTAGCGTTGATTTTGTATTCACTTTTGGCGTTATGAACGGTACGGGCAGCAACAATTTCAGTCCAAAAGGCACGTACACACGCCAGCAGGCTTATACGACCATTTTGCGATTGAGCAATCTGATGGCTGAATAACCATTGCATGCTGTTGAGGAGATGTTGAACGGTCTACATGACCGAACAGCATCTCTTTTTTTGCCAACATACAGGCGAAAGTTTTCTTTTTTCTCCCTGCGGTTATGGAAACAGAAATTAGTGAAGCCGTATATATCGCTATTATCGCTCTGTTATTGGGAGCAACAGCTGAAAAAGGGGGAGAGGTTGAATATTTCCCATTGAATGAGATTCAAAAACGGATTATGGTCAAAGAAACCGAGGCAGCTGCAGAGGACGAAAGAAGCGGCGATTGAATGCGTGGATATGCCGACGATATCGGATAAATGGAGGGGACAAATTTGACTGAACCGTATTTAGCGAAGCCAACGCAGCAGCAGCTGGCATGGCAGGACTATGAGCTGGGCATGTTTTGTCATTTTGGATTGAACACGTTTTGCAATCACGAATGGGGAGAAGGCAAGGATAGCCCTGAGGCGTTTAATCCGACTGAATTGGATGCCAGGCAATGGGCAAAGACGGCTAAGCAAGCCGGATTTCGTTATGTGATGCTTACTGCGAAGCATCATGACGGCTTCTGCTTATGGCCGACGAATACGACCGCATATTCTGTCCAATCCAGTCCATGGCGGAACGGAGAAGGGGATGTCGTTCGTGAATGCTCGGAGGCTTGTCTGGAAGAAGGACTGGGCTTCGGCATTTACCTGTCGCCGTGGGATCGGCATGATCCTCGCTATCCGGATGAAGCAGCCTATGATGAGATTTACTGCGAGCAGCTAACGGAGCTGCTCACAGGTTACGGCCCGCTCGTTGAAGTGTGGTTCGATGGCGCGGGCTCTGAAGGCAGGCAATACGACTGGCCGCGTATTATGGACCTCGTGAGGAAATACCAGCCTAATGCCATCGTGTTTAATATGGGAGCGCCGACCGCACGCTGGGTAGGCAACGAGGATGGAGTCGCTCCTTATCCTTGCTGGAATACGGCGGATGAGGCGCGAGTCAGCATGTTCACAAATGATATGACAGCATGGCTGCCGGAAACGCCGGATTGGGTACCGGCTGAATGTCCGGTTCCGATCCGAGGCAATCATTGGTTTTGGCATCCGAATGACGAGACGCCGCTCCGTTCGCTGGAGGAGCTCATCGATATATACGAAAGATCAGTCGGCCATGGCGCGATGCTGCTGTTAAACGCAGCGCCTGACAGCAGGGGCTTGATTCCGGATGCGGAGGTCAAGCGGTTGTTGGAGCTGGGCGACGAAATCAAACGAAGATATGGAACACCCCTGGCGGAGAGCAGCGGCAGCAATTCGGTTTCGATTCGCTTGGAACAAGAGGCAGATATCCATCGCATCGTTCTGATGGAGCAAATCGAGCGGGGGGAACGGGTTCGCAGTTATATGGTGGAAGCGGAAAGCGGCGGCGAGTGGACGGTAATCGCGAGAGGCAGTGCGATCGGCCATAAGAAGATCGATCGACTTCTTCAACCTGCTCGCACCTCGCATATCCGCTTAACGATATTGGAGAGTGTGGGGACGCCTCATATTCGTTCGTTTTCCATTTATAATACGAAAAGCTAAGGCGGCTTCGCCATGACAGTGGACGTATGAATGGTGAGAATAAAGCGGTATTCATTCCCCGGTAATAGGATCGAAACGGAGAAAAGGTTGCACTTTGTTACGCAAAGTGCAGCTTTTTTTTGTGGAAAATCGCTGTTCTACTGCGCTTTTTAGAAAAATGCAATCTTTTCGAAAATGGCGTACTTTACAGCAGGCATCTTTACAAAGGCTTAACGAAAAAAGTGATTTTGTCGGAAAGTTGGCAATTGCGGATGCTGCGGCTTTTGTATTATACATGAAGGAAATCTTATGTATGATACATGAAGAAAATCAGCAGCAATCATTAACTCGGCAAATAAATATACGCGCACTTAGAGGAGGAGCAGACAAAATGAGCAATGGGCAAATACAGCAGCACGAGGACAGCCTTATAAACGAGGCGACAGTGGAAGCGGTAGAGGTGGAGAATGGCGTACATAACTTCAGCGCGGAGGAAGAGTGGGTCAAGCCGGATAATCCGCTTATTCTGGAGCGGCTGGAATGGTTCAAGGATCAGAAGCTGGGCATTATGATGCATTGGGGGCCTTATTCGCAGCTGGGCCTCGTGGAATCTTGGGCGCTTAGCGACGAGGACGGAGATTGGTCCCGAGACGGCATCGACTGGGGCGTGGACAGCGAGGAGCTGAAAAGGCAATATTTTGGACTAAACAAAACGTTTAATCCCGTCCGGCTGCAGCCGGAGGCATGGGCAGAGCTAGCCGCAGAGGGCGGCTTCAAATATTTGACGTTTACGACAAAGCATCATGACGGCTTCTGCATGTGGAACACCCATACGACGGATTACCGGAGTACCGGCCTTGAGACGCCTTTCCATACGCATAAGTACGCTGATATTTGCAAGCATGTATTCGATGCCTTCCGGAATAAGGGACTAGCCATCTCGGCTTACTTCTCCAAGGCCGATTGGCACACGCCTTATTATTGGGCGCCGGGCATGGAGCGGGGGACGCATACTTGGCGCGGTCCCTCGTATGATCCGAAGCAATATCCTTGGCTATGGGAGAAGTTCGTGCAATTCACGCATGAGCAAATGATGGAGCTGCTGACCAAGTATGGACGCATTGACGTGCTGTGGCTCGATGCCGGCTGGGTAAGGGATGGCGGCAGAGTGCCGCAGGATATCCGCTTGGGGGAATTGGTCGATCGCGCGCGCGAAACGCAGCCGTGGCTGCTGTCTGCAGACCGAACGGTCGGCGGCCCCTACGAGAATATCGTAACACCGGAGCAGACGATTCCGGACGGACCGATGAACGTGCCTTGGGAGAGCTGCATTACGCTCGGCACCTCTTTCTCGTTCCGCTATGAGGACAAGTACAAATCCTTGCGCAAGGTGGTCCATATTCTGATGGAGGTCGTTGCCAAAGGCGGGAATCTTGCGCTCAATGTCGGTCCGCAGCCGGACGGAAGGCTTCCGGAAGGAGCGATTGCAACGATCAAGGAATTGGGCGGATGGATGAAAACCTATGGTGACGCTGTGTACGGCACGAGAATATGCGCTCCCTATTTTACCGGCGGCTTTGCTTTCACCCGCAAGGAGAACAGCGTCTTCGCCGCTTATTTGTACCCTTCTGAGGATGCGGCTGTTGTAGAGCATGTCGTGATTCCGTATACCGAGCCCGTGAAAAGTGTCGAGCTGATCGGTACCGATGAAAGCCTGCCGTTTGAACAATTGGAGGCTGGCCTAATCGTTAAGCTGCCGCCAAGCGAGTACGCTGGCAAGGCGCCTGTTGCACATATGTTCCGTATGCTTACCTAATTAATCGGTTACCGACCATTCGACTGAGACTGACGTCCTCCTGCAGGCGTCAGTTTTTTGGATATCCAAAATAGGAAATGATGTATCTTGTCCTGCCCTTTTAGATAAGGTACGCTTATAGGTAAACAAGAGGAAGGTGATACAAGGGTTGAACAAAATGTGGTTTCGCCGTTTGTTGTTATCGTATCTACCGATCTTTTTTATCGTGACGATGATTTTATTCGTCGTTTTTTTCCAAACCTTAAATGAACAAAATCGAAGAGAAGCGATAAAGGCCAATGATTTTTTGGCGCAGCAGGTCATTCTTTTTACGGATAATTCATTAAAGGCAATCGATTATCAGGTCGTACGCGAAATATTGACGAATACCGATATCAGCCATTTTTTTAGCAGAGACAGCATGGATGTGGCTGCTAATATTAAAGCGCTCAAAGTGATGGATGAATTGAAATTCAATTATCCGATTATTGATTCCATTTATTTCATGCGATTCAAGGATGAGTTTATTTTTGGCGATGTTCCAAGAACATACGAGGATTTTCAAGATAAATCGTTTATCGAGAAATATGAAGACCAAGAAGGCGGGGCAAAGTGGTCGGGAGAGCGAACGTATAAAGCATTTTCCGATTCCGACATCGATGCCGAGAACGTCATCTCTTTAGTACGAACGGCACCATTCAATATGGGCGTGAAACAGGGCTATTTTGTCGTAAACGTCAGCTTAACCAAGCTGCAGGAAACGGTCAGCCGGATGTATAACTCCGATATAAGCTTTGTCAGCATGATAGACGATGAAGGCCGTAATCTGCTTGGGGATGAGGTTGATCCATCGGCTACGGGTCCGGTCTTAGCCAATTATACGTCTCCTTACACAGGGTGGGAGATTAACAGCGGCATTTTAGATAAAAATGGCCTGAAGTTCGTGCTTACCTTCTATAATGTATGGGTCGTATTGGCGATTGCCGTCGTGGTGTTCGGTATTATCTGGGTTATTTACGTGACCAAACGGAACTATAAACCGATTCAGCAGCTCGTATCGCTTATTCAGACGTATTCGTCCAAGAGCGAAGGAGCGGGAGCGGCGTCCGAGAGTGAATTTATATTTATCCAAAACACGCTTGAAAACCTGATGAGCGAAACGAAGCAGTTCCAGCAGCAGTACCGGGAAAAGCTTATTCTGCAAAAAAAATATCATTTTCATCAGGTGCTTGAAGGCGCCGTTCAATTGACCGATGAAGCGTGGATCTCCGAGCTGCGCAGCTATGATTTGGACGTAAAGGGGAAAATATCGACGGTTCACGTCATTGAGATCGATGATTATTTCGCTTTTCAGGCGGTTTACAATGAACGGGACCAATCGCTGTTGAAATTTACGCTATACAGCGTTATTCATGAGACGGCTAAAAATCTAGGTGTGACGGTATGGGCCGAATGGACGACCGACCGCCGGGTATCCTTCATCCTTTGGCTGCCGTCAGAAGCAGACGCGATGGAGAAAAACGACTATATCATACAGGAGTGCCGGACCTGGATTGAGCAAAATGTCAGCTTCAATATTACGATTGGGCGCGGAGAGCCGGCGAATACGCTGGAAGAGCTGCGCGGCTCCTACGAGAAGGCGAATTATTGCTTGCAATACAAAGCGGTTCTCGGAGGCAACCGGATCATAGCTTTGGTGGACACCATAAGACCGCAGACCGAAATTCAAGAGTATTTCAAAACCATCTATTTGCTATCACAGTCACTGCGCCTTGCCGAAAACGAGTGGCTGAAATATTTAAACTTATTTTTCGATCAGATCAGGGATTCGCTGCTCCCACGCAAAGAAATCGAGAGCCTGCTGCAATTTTTCGTCCATCATTTGGAGGGCGAGGTTCTTGAATTATCGAAGGAATATCGCAATATTTGGCGGGCCGTTCATACCGATTTGCGTGAACTGGCGATGCGCTGGGATAACCTCGATGATTTGCAGCAGGGCTGCAGCAGCATTTTCGCCATTATGAACGAGAAGATGCAGATGCTGCGGGAATCGCATAGCAACAAGACACTTTTTATTGAGATAAGGACTTATATTGAAGAAAACTATGCGAACTCCGAGCTTTCCCTTGATTTTCTGAGCAACAGATTCCAGTTCAACTCCAAATATTTGAGCAAAATGTTTAAGGAGGAGTTCGGGGAGAATTTCGTCGATTTCCTCATTGGCCTTCGCATCGCCAACGCGAAGCAGTTGCTCTTGCAAACACAAAAGCCGATGCAGGAAATTAGCAGCGAGGTTGGTTATTATAATTACAATTCCTTCAATCGCGCGTTCAAAAATGTCGTTGGTTTATCGCCGCGCGACTTTCGAAAGCAGCTTGGGGAAGACAGTTAAGCAGCGGAGAGTTATGAAGGTAAGAGTCTTGAGTGCGGTGTTCCGCATACTCGAGGCTCTTTTTTGATTGCGACGAAAAGCGCGGAATGCTTGGGCTCTCTAGCTTGGTGAATTATGAATGGTATGTGAAAAATGTGTGAAACCGCTTAACTAGCAGCAGATAACGCTCATTTAGAAAAAGGTGAGGTGCAGGAATCTTACGAATTGATGAAGATTTCGTAAACGGGATAGAATCGATTTGTGGGTAGGACACCATCGACAACGGCAATAATGGCTTCGTTAAATTGCTGCAAAGGAGAGCTGCGAATGAATCATGTACAGGTGAACGCGTTAGAGAAAACGAAAATCCACAATCTACGCTTCAAAAGAAAGCCGTCGGCATGGAAAAAAATAAAGAAGCATTGGGAATTATACTTTTTGGTTCTTTTGCCAGTCCTCTATTTAATTATTTTTAAATATGTGCCGATGTTCGGCGTGCAGATCGCATTTAAAGATTTTAACGTCATACAGGGCATTTGGGGGAGTCAATGGGTAGGGCTGAAGCATTTTGAAACGTTTTTCAATTCTCCGAACTTTTGGCTGATCATAAAAAACACGTTAGGCGTCAGCTTCTACTCGCTGCTTGCCGGCTTCCCGATTCCGATTATGCTAGCTCTTGCTTTGAATGAAGTGCGTACGGGGAAATTCAAGAAATCGGTGCAAATGGTGACTTACGCGCCGCATTTTATTTCTACCGTCGTCATGGTTTCGATCATCATGCTCATGCTTACCCCGCATGTCGGCGTCATAGACAGATTGTTTTCCTTCTTGGGCTGGGAAATGACCAACTTCATGGGCGTACCGGAATTTTTCAAATCGATATATGTATGGTCGGGGGTTTGGCAGGAAATGGGCTATGCCTCGATTATATATATTGCGGCGCTTGCCAGCGTCGATCCTTCCCTGTATGAGGCTGCAAGAGTAGACGGCGCCTCCAGATGGAAAAAAATCATTCATATTGATCTTCCATCGCTGATCCCGATTACGGTTATCATGCTTATCCTTAGCCTCGGAAACGTGATGGGCGTCGGCTTTGAGAAAATATATTTGATGCAAAACCCGCTCAACCTAAGCTCCTCTGAGGTGATATCCACTTACGTGTATAAAGTGGGGCTCGTCGGGGCGAATTTCAGCTTCTCATCGGCGGTCGGCTTGTTCAATTCCGTCATCAATTTGATTTTGCTGCTGCTCGTCAATTCCTTTGCAAAGAAAATATCGGAAACCAGCTTATGGTAGGGAGGGATGAACGTGATTGAATCCAAAAAAATAAAGGAATCCTTTGGAGATCGCATGTTTTTGTTAGCCATTTACATCTTTTTGGCACTGCTTATGTTAGCTGTCATGTATCCGCTCCTTTATATTATCAGCTCATCCTTCAGCTCGCCGAGAGCTGTCGTATCAGGGCAAGTATGGCTGCTGCCCGTGGAGTTCAGCTTAAAGGCGTACAAATCGATCCTCAACAGCTCCCAATTGATGTATGGGTATTACAATACGATCATCTACACGGTATTCGGTACGCTAATCAATTTATTATTCACGATACTGCTAGCTTATCCGTTGTCGGTCAAAAGCTTTTACGGTCGAAACCTAGTCATGATCCTCATGATGATTACGATGTTTTTCAGCGGAGGACTCATTCCTACCTATCTCCTAGTCAAAGATTTGGACATGCTGGACACACGCTGGGCGATGTGGCTGCCGGGGGCTTTCTCGGTATTCCAGGTCATCGTGGCGCGAACGTTTTTTCAATCTTCCATTCCGCACGAAATGTCCGAAGCGGCGCAAATTGACGGTTGCAGAGATTTGAGGTACCTAGTCAGCATCGTGCTGCCGCTGTCAAAGCCGATTATCGCGGTAATGACCCTCATGTATGCGGTTGGCCACTGGAATGCGTACTTTGACGCACTCATTTATTTAAGATCGGAGAAGCTGTTCCCGCTGCAATACGTGCTGCGAAACCTGCTTATTCTGAATGCGTCAGATCCGGAAATGCTGGCCAATACCGCCCAGCAGGCGCGGGTGCAAGGCTTCGAGCAGGTGCTGAAATACGCGTTGATCGTCGTAGCTTCGGTCCCGGTGCTCATTATGTATCCTTTCGTGCAAAAGCATTTCGTGAAAGGCGTCATGATCGGTTCATTGAAAGGTTGAGCGGGTTTTCATTTATACTAGGGAGGTGATGCGGCGAGCTCTTGATGCGCGGGTGGAATTGTAAGCAAGAAGCGATAAGGTTATCACTACCATTTTAGGAGGGGTCCATTTGAAAAAAACATTTTTCGGCATGCTTGCACTCGTATTAAGTGTTACATTGGTATTGTCAGCTTGTGGAAATAGCAATGAGGGCAATAATGCGACTACGAACACCGGTGACAAAAATACAACCGAAGAAGCAGGGCCGGTTTCGATGACATTTTTTGCTCCTCAAGGGAAAGCACCCTTAGAAGAAAACAGCTATACGAAGCACGTTGAGGAAAAATTCAATGTCAAAATAAAATGGGATCTCGCTCCTGCGGACGCGCTGACGGACCGCCGTCAATTGCTGCTTGCCAGCGGAGATTATCCGGAGGTTTTCCTGGAGGGGAAATTCTCGCATACGGATTTGCTCACCTACGGCAAGCAAGGCGTTTTCCTTCCTTTAAACGATTTGATTGATCAATACGCGCCGAACATTAAAGCGATGATGGAGAAGAAACCGTATTTTAAAGACGCCATTACGGCTACGGACGGCAATATCTACGCTCTGCCGCGTCTCAATGAATGCTACCATTGTACCTTCTCGCAAAAGTTTTGGATCAATCAAGAGTGGCTCGATAAGGTAGGTTTGGCTGTTCCGACTACGACAGACGAGCTTTATACGGTATTGAAAGCTTTCAAAGAAAAGGATCCGAACGGGAACGGCAAAGCCGATGAAATTCCGCTCACAGGCGCACCCAACAAAAACGTATGGAACGGCAATATCGACGCTTACTTAATGAATGCCTTCATCTATAACGATAATGGCAAATATTTGACCTTGAACGATGGCAAGGTTGACTTTGCAGCTAACAAGGAAGGCTGGAAGCAAGGCTTAATTTATATGAATAAGCTGTATAAGGATGGTCTAATCGATCCGGCGGCATTTACTCAAAACGATCAAGCGATCGGTCAGCTTGGCAATCGCGAGGGTGACGAGATCGTAGGCTCGATTTCGACTGCGCTCGTTAGTTACCTCGTTAATCCATATGATGAGAAGCTTACCAGACATAAGCACTGGGTAATCGTACCGCCGCTCAAAGGACCAGACGGCGTGCAGCTGGCAGGGGCTTCGCAGGGCATTAGCGAATTCCAATTCGCTCTAACGAATAAGGCTTCCGAGGCACAGCAAATCACTGCGATCAAAATAATGGATTATGCCTTCAGCGAGGAAGGCGCGATTAAGAGCGAATATGGCTCGGAAGAAGGAATAGGCTGGAAAACAGCAGAAGCTGACGAGAAGAATATCGACGGCCAAGCAGCCAAATACAGCTTTAAAGGGATTCCGGTAGCTGATCCGGACGCGATTCGCAATGACAGCTGGTCTTTGATGGGTCCGAAGGATTTGACGAAGGAATTCCGTGATCTGTTTGCCGTAGGGCAGGATCCGCTCGCTCCTGACGGCTACGAAACGCGTCTTGCGCAAGCGACAAATGCATTTGCCCCTTATTCGCCAAAAGAGATTTACCCATCCGGCGTCTTTATTCGTCCGGAGGACACGGATGCCGCATCGCAATTGACGACATCGATTCAAGATTATGTAACTACCAATATGGCTCAATTCATTATAGGCAGCAAAGACATCCAGAAGGATTGGGATGCTTACGTGAAAGGCTTTGACGGACTGAATCTTGCTAAATATATTGAGATCTACGGCAACGCGATCAAAAAAGCAGAGTAAGAAAAAAGAATGGCTGACAGGGAGTATAACCTTAGGGTTTACTTCCTGCTGCTATATTCGGAGCATGATAAGGAGAGCAGGCTATGAGCTATAAGGATTCGTCGTTCTCAATCCCGGAACGAGTAGAGCATTTGCTAAAGGAAATGACGCGAAATGAGAAAATGGGCCAGCTGCTGCAACCGTTTGGCTGGAAAACATATGCGAAGGAAAATGGAAAGGTTGTCCTGTCGGACGATTTCCAAAAGCAGGTAAAGGACGGCGGGATCGGATCGTTATATGGCGTTCTGCGTGCCGATCCATGGACGGAGGTTACGCTTGAGAACGGCCTCTCGCCTGAAGAAGGGGCAAGGGCGATTAATGATATCCAGCGCTTTGCCATCGAAAACTCACGGCTTGGCATTCCGATTTTGTTCGGTGAGGAGTGCTCGCATGGTCATATGGCAATTGGCGCGACTGTCTTTCCTGTGCCTCTATCCGTAGGAAGCACTTGGAATGTCGATTTGTACCGCGAGATGTGCAGAGCTATTGCGCTGGAAACGAGAAGCCAAGGCGGCGCAGCAACGTACTCGCCGGTGCTTGACGTCGTGCGCGATCCACGGTGGGGTCGGACGGAGGAATGTTTCGCCGAAGATCCTTATTTGATCGGCGAGCTGGCAGCAGCGGCAGTGGAAGGGCTGCAAGGTGAAAGGCTGGATGCGGAGGGAAGCGTCATTGCGACGCTTAAGCACTTTGTGGCGTATGGCAGTTCGGAGGGTGGACGCAATGCGGGACCGGTCCATATGGGCATGCGCGAGCTGCATGAATCGGATTTGCTTCCGTTCCGCAAGGGCGTGGAGGCAGGCGCTCTCTCCGTGATGACCGCCTATAACGAAATCGACGGCATTCCCTGCACCTCCAATGCTTATTTATTAAAGGAGCTGCTCCGTGAGCAGTGGGGCTTTGACGGCTTTGTCATAACGGACTGCGGCGCCGTCAATATGCTGGCATGGGGACATGACGTAGCCGAGGACGGCGAGCATGCTGCCGCGCTCGCTCTGAAAGCCGGCGTTGATATGGAAATGTCGGGCGAAATGTTCGGCAAGCATTTGGAGTCGGCGCTGCAGAAGAGTTTGCTGGATGAAAGCGTGCTGGATGATGCGGTTAGACGCGTTTTAAACATAAAGTTCAAGCTTGGGCTATTCGAGAATCCGTACGTTAATCCTGCTAGGGCGGCGGAGGTAATTGGCTGCTCCGAGCATGTCCGGCTTGCCAGGCAAATCGCGCAGGAGAGCATAGTATTATTAAAAAATGCAGACCAGACGCTTCCGATAAAAAAGGATACGCGCAGGATTGCCGTCATTGGACCCAATGCCTACCAGATGTACAATCAATTAGGCGATTATACCTCGCCTCAGAAGCGCAGCCAGATTGTTACGCTGCTGGACGGCATACGCAATAAGCTGGGCAGCAGTGGCAACGACCAGGTGCTGCATGCGCTCGGCTGCCGGATAAGAGGCGATGCCAGGGAAGGCTTCGAGCATGCGATTTCCTGCGCGGAGCAAGCGGACGTTGTCATTATGGCAATCGGCGGCTCCAGCGCCCGGGATTTCGGCGAAGGAACGATTGATTTGCGTACTGGCGCATCGATAGTCACCGAGCATGCTTGGAGCGATATGGAATGCGGTGAAGGGATCGACCGTGCTGGTCTGGGGCTGTTAGGCGTTCAGCTGGAGCTCGTTCAAGAAATTTATAAATTAGGAAAACCGGTCATCATCGTTTATATCAATGGCCGTCCGATCGTGGAGCCATGGATTGACGAGCATGCTCACGCCATTGTCGAAGCCTGGTATCCGGGGCAGGAGGGCGGGAACGCGATAGCCGATATTTTGTTCGGGGATGTGAATCCTTCGGGACGCCTGACGGTTTCCGTGCCTAAGCATGTAGGCCAGCTTCCCGTTTATTACAACGGTAAGAGAAGCAGAGGCAAGCGGTACTTGGAAATGGACAACAAGCCGCAGTATCCGTTTGGCTATGGGCTTAGCTATACGGAATTCCAGTATGGCAGCTTGCACATTTCTCCGCAGCAAATCGGTCCTGATGAAGAAGCAATCGTCCAAATCGAGGTGACGAATGTAGGTCAGACAGCAGGCTCGGAAGTCGTACAGCTGTATGTAACGGACAAGGTGAGCTCGGTTACGAGACCGATTAAAGAGCTGAAGGGCTTTCGCAAGGTGCATATGGAGGCTGGCGAGACGAAGACGGTGGCATTCACGATTTCGCGCGAGCATCTGCAGCTTATCAATCAAAGCTTTGAGCCTGTAGTAGAAGACGGTGAGTTTATCGTAATGGTCGGAAAAAATGCCGAGGATTTCGTTAGCGGAAGCTTAATGGTAAAGGATGAGGGAAAACATGCATAGAATAAACCGCTTTTTGAAAAAGCTGGCAGGCATGCAGTGGAAGGAGGCAATCCCGCTTCCCGATTGGGAAATGAGGAAAGCGCGTTATATCGTGCCCGGCGTTTATGAATACGATTCAGATGATTTCTTCGTCCAGACGATGGACCCTTTGAACAGCACGCAGGGCGTAACTTATTTTTTGCGGAGGCAGCTTGAAATTCCTTCTGCTTGGCTGGGAGATCCCATTGGACTGATCGTAGAAGGCGGGGGCGAAGGGATGCTGAAGGTAAACGGCGTTCCGTATCATGGCCTAGACAACAATCATCCCTTTGTTCCGCTGCACTTGGAGGGAGTCGGTTTGAATCCCTTGATCGAAATCGAGCTGTATGACCCGATACCGGAGCCAGTCGATCCTTTGAACGCGCAGGCGACGATTGCTCCGCCTATATCCTATATCCGTATCCAGCTTGTCCGCGTGAATAAACCGCTGCAAAGCCTGATGTATGGCATGAAAGCAGTCTATGAATCGGTATGGCTGCTGCCGGAGCAGGATCTGAAAAGATTGAAGCTCAAGGATGCTTTGTATGAAACGATGGATGAGACGGAGCGTCAGCTGGATAATGGGAGCCTAGACGGAGATAGGCTGCATGGCTTGGAGGAAAGGCTTGCCAAGCAGGTCCAAGCGCTCGCGCCTGCGCCGGGCTTTAATGGCACGATGCATATGGTCGGCCAGTCGCATATCGATATCGCATGGTTATGGCCGGTAAGGGAGACTGTTCGTAAGGTAAGCCGAACCTTCTCTACGATGAACACGCTCATGCAGGAATATCCGGATTTCGTATATTCGCAGAGTCAGCCGCTGCTGTACGCTTTCGCAAAGGAGCATTATCCTGAGCTCTACGAGCAAATTAAGCTACGAGTAGCCGAAGGCCGCTGGGAGCTAGTGGGCGGCATGTGGGTCGAGCCGGATTTGAACATTCCTAGCGGCGAGTCGCTCGTGCGTCAAATGCTATACGGGCAGCTCTTTTATAAAGAGGAATTCGGCAAAACGTCCAGTATCGAATGGCTGCCCGATACGTTTGGTTATTGCGCGTCACTTCCGCAGCTGTTGAAGCTGGCAGGCGTCGATTACTTTATGACAACCAAACTAAATTGGAATGACACCAATCGGTTCCCTTATGATTTATTCCACTGGGTCGGCATCGACGGCACTTCTGTCCTATCGTATTTGAATCATGGCTTGAACGAGCATACAAGGCCGAAGGACATTCATGAGCATTGGGAAGCCTATCGGCACAAAGACAAGCTGGATGAGCTGATGCTGCTTTACGGCCATGGAGACGGCGGGGGCGGCGTGACGAGGGAAATGGTAGAGTTTACCCAGCGCTCCGAGATGATGGTTGATCTGCCAAGCAGCCATTTCAGCACGGCAGCCGAGTTTTTCGAACGCGCCTGGGAGAAGCGGGATGACTTGCCGAAGTGGCATGGGGATTTATATTTGGAGCTGCACCGGGGCACCTATACGACGCATGCACGCAATAAGCGGAGCAACCGAAAAGCGGAGGTGCTGTACCGGGAGGCGGAAATTTGGTGCAGCTTGGCTCGGGACGTCTTCGAGCCAGGCCAAGCAGAGTCGGCACAGGCGATGCTGCATGAGGGATGGAAGCTTATATTGCTGAACCAATTCCATGATATTATTCCAGGTACGGCTATTCCGGAAACGTATGTGACGTCAGCTGAAGAGTACGAGCGGGTGTTCAAGCTTGGTGAGGCATGCCTGGAGCAATCGCTGACGGCGCTCACAGGGCGCATTCTTGCGCAAGGTGAAGGCAAGCCATACTTCGTATTCAATAGCTTGGGTTGGGATAGGAATGCTGTTGTATCAATCGAGCTGAATGGCGAACCTCAGCAGCTCGCAGCATTCGATGAGGATGGAAATCTGCTGGACAGCAATCTTGTGCACCATTATGGTAAAGCGACGCTGGATATTAGCGTGAAAAGCATTCCTGCCTTTGGTTATACGACGGTTTGGCTTAGGTCGACACCGTTAGCAGGGACGGATATCGTAACGGATCCGATGGAGCTGGGCGATTCATGGGAAACATCGCATTATGCGATCGGATTTAATGCCCAAGGCGAAATCATACGCTGGTTTGATAAGTCTGCGGGTCGCGAATTGATTTTGACCGGTGAGAAAGCGAATGAATTTCAGCTATTTTTCGATAAGCCTTTAATTTGGGATGCATGGGATATCGACCCTAGATTCGAGGCACAGCGCGCGGACGCCGTACAGCTGCTCAGCAAGGAGGTTGTCGTCCAAGGGAAAGCGCAGGACGTGCTTCGTTTTAAGTGGCAGCTTGGCCGATCCTTCATCGAGCAGCAAATTATTTTTTACCATGATAAGAAACGTGTCGATTTTAAAACCACTGTGGATTGGAAGGAAGAGCATAAGCTTCTGAAGGTTGCCTTTCCAGTCGACGTAGTTGCCAGCAAGGCTACTTATGAAATTCCGTTCGGCGCTTTGGAGAGGCCGACGCATACGAATACGAGCTGGGAGCAGGCGCAATATGAGGTTTGCGGTCATCGCTTTGCTGATTTATCCGAGGGCAATTACGGAGTAAGCTTGCTGAATGATTGCAAATACGGCTATGACATCAAGGAAAGCACGATGAGACTCTCTTTATTGCGGGCTCCAAGATGGCCTGATCTGACTGCTGACCAAGGAGAACATGCGTTTACCTATTCGCTATATCCGCATGAGCAGGATTGGCGCAGCGCCCATGTCCTGCGAAACGCGATGGAGCTTAATCATCCGGTGCGGGTAATGGAAGGCCGTGCCGACGCCGCAACCGCAGCCGAAACAAACGGGCAAAGCCAAGCAAGCGTGCTGCCTTCGAGGCAACAACTGGTGCGGTTTGAGAGCAAACATGTCATTCTGGATACGATCAAGGCTGCCGAGCAGGGTGAAGGAACAATCTTTCGATTATATGAATCAACCGGCGCACGCGAGCAGATTGCGCTGCGGCTGCCGCTGGCCGCAAGAGAGGCGGCTGTCGTCAATTTATTGGAAGAGAAGCTCTATCAGCTGGACATTCTGGATGGTGTCGTGCAGCTGAGCTTCAAGCCTTTTGAAATTGTAAGCATTCGCGTACAATAATTAGGCTGCTTTGTAAGGAGCTATATAAGTTGAACGAATCAAAAGCACTTGGCTGCAACGGCGATCGGAAGATTGACTTTGGTCACGCAGCGCTAATAGCATACTCATGTTTCGTTCATCTTATATATGATGAAACGAAGAAACATCGCTCCGCTTCAAACGATTGTTCGAGGCATGAGCGATGTTTTTTTTGGCATGTATTAGGTTGCAGCGGTTTGGAAGCTTGTCATCTTCGAAAGCTCCAGCCGAACAGCTTAACATGTACCATTAAGCGAGTAATCCAATAGGTAGCATAGTAGAGTACAATAAAGACAATGACCAGCGGCCTGAAAATAATCCAAAGCCCAATCCATATGACCAGCACCTGCCAAGGCTTCATCCGTTTCGCTAGCGTGCTAGGATACAGGAGAACACGGTAAAGCTTGTATGTCTTCTGAAGCCCCTCCATGTATTCTTTGCGAATTTGCTGATCATCGGGGTCCAGCCGTATGGCATTCTTCAGCATGTTCAGGTAGTCATCATAATCGTTCCGTCTCTCTGCGGACCACGCGAGATAGAGATAAACCAGATCGGATTCGACTTCAAGGCGCAGCGCCTTGCTGGCAAGCAGCCTGGACTCGGAGAAGTTGCGAAGGAGCGCTTCATTATAGCTTAAATTAGCGAGATACAAAGCATTCTCGGGAGATATTTCAAGCGCCTTCAGCAAGAGGTCTCTCGCTTCTTCGAATTTGCTCGTCTTATTGCATATATTGGCGCGCAGGAAAAAATAATGGGGCTCGTAGGGATCAATGCGCTGACCTTCGATGATCGCCTCCATGGCATATTTCCAATGCTCCATGGTGTAATAGGTGTTGCTTCGTACGAACCAGGCTAACGTATTCTCCGGATCATGCCGAAGCGATTGGCCTGCCCAATGGAGAGCCTGATCATATTGGTCCTGAAGCAGACAAATATGAGCGAGCAGCGCGATAGCGTTCGGATCATCCGGCGTATCCTGTATAAGGGAGACGGCTAGCTTCCGCGCTTCCTCAAGCTTTTTCCATGCGATTAGCTGTTCGATTTCCTGATAACGCGTATTCTGAAGCTCTTCGTCCCATTTATCCATCCCAGTCATGTCCTCGCTCTATCGTCATTATTTCAATCCGCTCTGTTTCATGTAATCCAAAACAATCTGGTAGTCTTGATTAACATCGCTGAAGGTGGCGTAATTTTTGGCTGTCGCGAACCAATCCAGCGTGGTCGCTTTCCGCTGCTTGGACGCTTTCTTCAAATCATCCTGTACGATAGGCTGAATCTCTCCCGTTTCGAGTGTACGCTCCAGTGCGCATTCAACGGCATCCTTTACGATTTGCTCCAAATCCGCTCCCGAGAAATGCTTGGTTTCTTTGGAGATTCTGCTCAAATCCAGCGAGGACATCGGTTTTCCTGCTAGCTTTAGCTGCAGAATAGCTGCCCGCTCGGCTTCCTCTGGCGGCGGTACAAAGATCATATGGTTAAATCGGCCGGGTCTGCGCAGTGCGGAATCGAGGTACCATGGCGTATTGGTAGCACCGATTACAAATACCTGATCATTGAAGGTACGCAGCCCATCGAGCTCCATCAGAAGCTGGTTCACAAGAATGCGGTCATGATGCTGGCGCATCTGGTTCCGGCTGCCGCCCATGGCGTCCAATTCATCGATGAAAATAACGCAGGGCTTGTTCTCGCGTGCCTTCTCGAATATGTCGTGCAGGTTGTTCTCGCTTTGCCCAACATACATGCCAAGAATGGCTTGCAGCTCGATATGCATGAAATTGGCATCAATCTCGCCGGCAACCGCGCGCGCAAGAAAGGTTTTACCGCAGCCGGGAGGCCCGTAGAGCAGGAGGCTGCCGCCAGCCTCCTTGCCGTAAGCGGCGAAGAGCTCGGGCTGCTTTAGCGGCAATATGAAGTTCATGCGGATTTTCTTTTTAACGTCTTCAAGCCCGCCGACATCGGAGAAATTTTCTTCCGGCTTCTCGGATTCTACTAAATCCTTGCCGTTGTTATCGAAACGAAGCACCTTCAGCTTGTTGCGGCGGCGATCGGCAAGATCGTCGCGGCCGTTATCATCGGACATGGTCATCATCCTTATACAAACAAATTTGTTATTAATGTACCAAATTTCCGGCAAAGATTGGGTATTTTATGTTAGCCGAATGTTATTCTTCTTTCAGCAGCTGCAGTTCTTCCGCGGCAAGCAAAGCCTGCGTACGCGAGGAAACGCCTAGCTTGACATAAATACGAGAGAGATAGACTTTGACGGTACCCTCGGACAGCATGAGGGTTTGGGCAATCGTTTTGTTCGAAGCGCCTTGACGGATGAGCTGAAGGAGCTGAAGCTCGCTGCGGCTAAGCTCTTCCAGCCTTGAATCGGCAGGAGCCTTGGCTCCTCTCGCAGGGAAGGCTTGCAACAGCCTTTGTACGTATTCCTCTGATACAGAGCCAGAAGAGATTGCTTCCGGCGAATGCCCGCGATGATTCATATACCTTTGGAGCAATGTCCGCATACGCTCGCCTTCGTCCGTATAGCTCCGCAAATAGCCAAAAGGCTCAGTCAGCGCAAGTGCTTCGTGCAAAGCGCCGAGCGCGTTTTTGCTTCGGCCTAGCTGATCCAGCAAGCAGGCTTCAAGAATAGTCAGTTCAACGGTGCTCACCAAATGGCCTTCTCTCATGGCTTGAGGCTTTAGGTAGGATACAATCCGAAGCGCTTCGGTTTCTTTCCGCTGCGCTCCCAAAAGTCTTGCAAGCGTCACATATTCAAAATAGCGATTGAAGACCGGCTTCTCTTTTATGGAGATTTGCAGCTTCGGAAGCTCCTTCTTGGCAAGGGGGATGCTGCCGTCAAATAGATGCAGGCGAATTTTACATGCGATTAGAGCTTGCTTCCAGTGAAGGCTTGCCTGCTCGAGCAAAGCGAACTGCATCGCTTCATCGATCGTATCATGGGCCAAATAGGAAAGCCCTTGCGCCATGTAAGCCATAGATTGAGTAATTCGGTTAGGCACAAAAAGCCCGAACGTCTTGCTCGAGCGCGCTGCGCGGTCAATGACGCCTAATAGGGCTTCAGCCTCCTTCAGGCGGTTCCACTCGTAATAGCCTTCGCATAGAGACTGTATCACATATAGGTTGATTAGCGATTCGTTCCAGTTATGCGCTTTGAGCGTGCTGGTAAAGAGTCTCGCAATCTGCTCGGTGTCCGCGGTCAACGTGCCGTTCATGCCGAAGGAGGTGCGCCGAACGAGCGGCTCCGTAAGATTGTAATTGAAATTATAATAAATCGAGCTATGCGGAAGCATGTCATCTAAGCCTTTGCTGGCAAAAGCAAGCCATTGCTCGAATCTGCCGCTTGAGAACAGCAGATTCGACTTTACGAACAATAAACCGCTTTGCATTTGCTGATCGTTTGCGGCTTCGGGCTGCCGCTCAATATGCGCAAGCATCTCCTCTGCGCGGTCGGGCTGGCCGTTAACGACGAGCACGAAGGCGTGAAGAAGCGAGGTTTCCTGCGCCCTTCCGGCTGCCGTCTGAGGAAAGAAGTCCAGCCAGCGCAGCAGGCTGGAGAATTCACCTTGCATTAGCAGTGCTGGCGCATGCTTCTCGAGCAGCTCTTCGGTCAGCGCCGAGTCATGCGCGGCAATGGCGTGGTCGAGCGCTTCAACGATAAATCCGCGCTCGGCCAAGCTGATGCTTGCGGCACGGTTATAAGCCATCCATAGGTCAGGGTGAAGCTGCTTTAATCGATTCTGCAAAAACTCGGCGAACAAATGATGATATCGAAACCATTCGTTGTGCTCATCGAGGGAAATGAGAAATAGGCTCCGCGCCTTCAACTGTTCTAGCATGCAGCGGGAATCGGGATGCTTGGTGATGAAGCTGCACAGCTCAGCATCCATGCGCCCCAGCATAGCGGTCTGAAGCAGAAACCGAGACATGTCCTCGGGCAGCCCGGTCAATACCTCTTGAAACATAAAGTCAGCGACAGCACGGTGACCGCCGGTAAAGCTATCGATGAGGCGATCGTAGTCGGTCTCCGTTTGAAGCGATATGGAAATGAGCTGCAGGGCAGCAACCCAGCCCTCGGTTCTCTCAAATATGCCATTCAGCTGTATGGTTGTTAAGGGGAGCGGCGTGGTGTCCTTGTAATACGCTTCCGTTTCATTCCGCGTGAATTGGAGCTGGGCAATATCAAGGCCGAGATGCTCGGATTTGGCCGTCCATTTGACAAGGGAGAACGGCAGCTCTGAACGCGAAGCAATGACCAAATGGGCATTCCGAGGCAGATGGTCGATGAAATATGCGGTGCTGCTATGAATGTCCTGCTGCTGTATATATTGGTAGTCATCCCAAATGAGAACAATCGGTTGATCATGCCTATGCAGCTCATTAATAAAGGCGTCCAGGAAAGTATCTATGGAAGCAGAGGAAAGCAGCGGCAGCAGCCTTGCAAAATGTTCCATGGGATGTGTGGATGGCATGGAAGCGACAGCCTGCACGGCATAACGCCAGAAACGAATCATATCGTTATCGCGTGCATCCAAAGAAAGCCAGCTTGCATGAAGGCTAGCATCATGAAGCCACTGGCTTAGAAGCGTTGTCTTACCGAAGCCCGCAGGAGCACAAATACTTGTTAATCTGCGCTGCGAGGCGTCGTTCAGCCGATCTGTTAGTCGGCTTCGGACAACGAGGTTTGAACGCATAACCGGAAGCACGGTCTTGGTTTGTAAAAATACGTGATTAAGTGATGGGTTCATAAAGCCTCCGCTAGTGATGACAAAATAGTCTATCATTCTATTATAGGCTACCTTTTCCGACAAAATCGAGCAAAAGTTAACTTTCGTTAATCGTTTTGCCGTTTATTAGTTGCTAGTATCAATAAAAGCGATAAAGCACTCAAAAACAGGAGAAACATTACGATGAGGGAAGTGGGACAATTGTTTCAATTAGTAGGCAGGAGCCGAGTAGCAAAGCTGGCGTTAGCGGCATCTTTGTTCTCATACGGCTGGGCAGGAATGGGACAAGGCATTGCAGCGGCGGAAGGGATGACCGGAAGCTACAGCTTCGAGCGGATGGCGCCGGAGAACGCCCATTATTTTCGCATAGTGACGGATGTTGCTGTGGATCGCAGTGGAAACGTGTTCGTAATGGAGTGGAATAAGCAGGAAATCGGCATATTTAATGCGGAGGGAGAGAAGCTCGGCGAGCTCGGAAGCATTGACGGAGCTGATTTTAACCCTCGTAAATTGATTGTATCTGAAGCAGGTTTTGTTTATGTGACAGACGGCACTGCGATATTTAAGCTGGAAGTGGGCGCAGACTACGATTTTACGATCGTTGAGGAGTGGAACGGAGCAGAACAATTCGGCTACATTGCTTCAATTGCCGTCGATGAGGCGACAGGGAGAGTCTATGCAGCGGATGAGAGCTTGAATCAAATATGGCTGCTTGAGGAAGGGGAGTCTGATTTCGAGAGCTGGACGGCCTATGAGACAGCAGAGGAAGGAAGCATTAACTTCAACCGCCTCTCAAGCATCTCCGTTGATGCATCGGGGCAGCTTTACGTTGCAGAGGACAGCAACCGCATTCTAAAGCTAAGCGGCGAGGGCTTGCTGTTGGATCAATGGGATGGAGATGGTGATGGAGAGCAGGCGTCGTTCGACACGGTAGTCATTGACGAGATCGGTGACATCGAGCCAGACGGTGAAGGCAATCTCTATGTGACAGATCGAAGCAATAACCAGTTTGTGCGCTTCAACTCGGAGTGGCAGGCTGTTGTGGTTGGGGAGGAAGGAAGACGCAATGGGCAGTTCGATTCGCCGGAAGCGATATCCGTTGCAAATGATGGAAGTGTATATGTTGCGGATAAATATAATTATCGTGTTCAGAAGTTTGATGCTTCTCTTGGGCATTTGGATACATGGGGAAGCCTGGGCGGTGAGGCGGGACAATTCTTTATCCCCGAAGATATCGCAGTTGACGCGGATGGCAACGTATTTGTAGCGGATCAAGGAAATAATCGGGTGCAGCAGTTTAATAATGAGCTGGCATATGTGCAGGAAAAAGGCGGCGAGTCCGATTTCTCTCCTTTCGGATTGGCGGTTAATGCAGCGGGACAGATTTATATGTCAAGCAATAGCAATCTGATTAAGTATGATCCAGCGGACGAATCGATTGCTGTCGTCAGCAATCAGCTTGGCGATCCGCGCGATTTGGCTATCGATCGCGAAGGCAACGTTTATGTCGCGAATACAAGCGGTCATACCATTGAAGTATTTAATTCAGCTGGAGAGAACGTAGCCAGCTTTGCCGGTGAACCGGATTACAGCGGTGGCTCCTTTTATTTTAGGCCGCAAAGTATTGCAGTGGATAGTGAAAGAGACATTGTATACGTGACGGACTCCTTCCATGTACAGACGTTTACTCGTGCGGGTGAGCCTTTAGAAGCCGAGTGGGCCGAATTAGGCGAAGACGATTTTGGATACCTTTCGGATATTGCGCTTGACGTAATGGGCAATGTGTATCTTGCCGATAGCGTGAATAATCGCATCCGGAAATATGCTCCAAACGGCGAGCTTCTGGAGAGCTGGGGAGAAACGGGCGATCAAGACGGGGCGTTCGATGGATTGCGAGGCATCGCTGTGGATCAGCTCGGTAATGTTCTGACAACCGAGGGCAATAACAACCGGCTTCAAAAATTTGAGTTTCTGCAAAATCAATTAGCGGGAATAGCATTGTCTGCGGGGACGTTAAACGAAGCATTCGAAGGCAGCCGGAGTACCTACACGGCTAATGTCGAAAGTAAAGTCTCGAGTATTTCAGTCACGCCATCTGCAAGGCAGGCGGGGGCTCGCATCGAAGTAAACGGCGAGCTTGTGGAAAGCGGAGCGGACTCGGCAGCCATTGCACTTACAGCAGGAGAGACGGAAGCCATTGAAATCAAGGTTACTGCGAAGGACGGCCAAGTACGGAGCTATGAGCTTTCTGTGTTACGCGCAGAAGGTGGAGGCGATGGCGGTACTGGCGGAGATGGTGGAGATGGAGGTACCGGAGGCGATGGCGGTACTGGCGGAGATGGTGGAGATGGAGGTACCGGAGGCGATGGCGGTACTGGTGGAGATGGAGGCACTGGAGGCACTGGAGGCACTGGTGGTACGGGAGGCGTCTCGCCGAAACCTGAAAGCGGGCTGCTGGACCAAACGATAGGCGGACACGCTGGGCAAGCCATCCTGCATAACGCAGCTGCTCAACAAACAGCTGCTGGAGTCGCAGACATTATAATTAACAGCAGCGGCGTGGATGCGCTCCTCGCGTTAAAGCCGCTGCCGGCATCGGTTACTATTGGCATATTGCCGGGCTCCGTAGAGCAGGTGAATCTGAAGCTTCCAGCTGCAATCACACAGCTGTCAAAGCAAAACCCGGAGGCTGAACTAGAGCTGAGAACCTCTTTTGGCACATTGAAGCTTCCGCTTCTAGAGTTAGCAAAGCAAGTGGACCCTTTGACCGATTCGATTCAGATTACGTTACTTGCGTTTAACGGTGCAAGCACGGAAACGAAGGAAACTGAGCGTGTAATGCAGTTGAATAGCGCAGAATCGGTGGGTTCCCCGCTGCTCGGCTTGAAGCTGGAAGCACTGAGCGCGGACGGTACTGTCAGACCGCTCGAATATCAAGCTGGCTACGCTAAGCTCATCGTTGAGCTGCGTGCGGGTAATGCCGAGCAGGATTTGGCTGCTGTTTCGTTAATGGGCGGCAAGAGCGGAAGCGTGTATGGCGTCCCGGCAAGCTATGGTGAAGGAAAAGCGGAGCTTAAGCTGAAGAATGGCGGCAATTACACGGTATGGCGGCATGTCACCAGCTTCAAGGATGGACGGGATGCAGCTTATGCAGTTATAGCCATCCAAGCGTTAAGCAACAAATTTATAGTGCAAGGAATGAATGACAAGAGCTTTCTGCCGTTTGGCGAGGTGACTCGCGCGCAGTATATCACGATGGTTTTGCGGGCGGTAGGCGTAAAGCTTGCTCCTGTACAAGCAGCTGCATTTATAGATGTAAAGGAAGGACAATGGTATGCCGATGCTGTCATGACGGGGTATCGCTTGGGACTGGTTAATGGTTATGAGGATGGTTCCTTCAGACCTTCCGGCGTAATAAACCGTCAGGAGATGGTGACGATCCTTTTCAATGCGCTTAAGTATACCGGACATGTGGAAGCATTGCCTGCTGAGGAAGCAGATAAATGGTTGGAAGGATTCAGTGATGAAGGAGAAATTGCACCTTGGGCACGACAAGCGGCAGCTTATGCCGTCAAGCATAAATGGATGCAAGGTACGGGCGAGGGAAGAATAAGCCCGGCTGCTGAAGCAAATCGTGCACAGGGGGCTGTACTTATTTACAACATGATGCAAGGGCTGGGCTTAATAAGCAAAGAATAGAGTCAAAAAGGGTATTTCTTAGCAGGCTTTTCGCCTGATGGAGAAATACCCTTTTTTATAATATTAATAGCTTTGCAATCTGCGTAGAAAGCAAGGCTAGCAGGCTTGCTTTGCTAGAGACAGGTGTTCTAGCGTATGATAAAGGCTAGACAAAACAGGAGGCGTTAGCAGATGAGCAAGCCGCGTATCGGTATGGTTGGGCTGGGAGGCATAGCACAGAAGGTTTATCTGCCTATTTTAACAAGAGCGGAGAATTGGAGCTTTGTGGGTGCCTATTCTCCTAATAAAGAGAAGCGTTCGCTTATTTGCTCAGCATACCGAATCGGGTCATTTGACAGTTTATCCGAGCTTGCTGGGTGCTGCGATGCCGTATTTGTACATAGCTCGACAGACTCGCACTATGATGTCGTGTCAACGCTGCTTGCGATGGGGAAAGACGTATACGTAGACAAACCGCTCGCTGCGACATTGGAGCAGGCGGAGCAGCTAGCCGAATTAAGCACTAAGCTTGGACGAAAGCTGATGATTGGCTTTAATCGCAGGTTTGCGCCGCTGTACGTACAAGCGAAACAAAAGATGAGCGATACGGCGTGGGTCCGAATCGAGAAGCACCGTTCGGGCGCGATTGGTCCGCAGGATGCAGCCTTCACGATGCTCGATGATTATCTTCATGTCGTAGATACCGCAAGATGGCTTGCGAAGGGCTCATTAACATCGGCAACGGGCACGGTGAGAACGAATGAGCAGAATCAGCTTCTCCACACACAGCATCATTTTGACACGTATGAAGGCTTTACGGTATCCACCGCGATGCATCGGCATGCAGGCACGGGGCTTGAGCAGCTTGAGATCGTTCAAGCCGGTGAGATCATCCGTGTTCAAAATATGAATGTGCTTGAAGTGGAACGTGCGGAGAGGATCGAGAAGACCCTCCCTCCATCTTGGCAGACGATTCTGAGCCAGCGCGGTTTCGAGGACGCTGTTCGGCATTTCATGGACTGTCTTCTCTACGATCAAGTACCGACAGTGGACGCCGAGGAAGCTTTGAAATCACAACAGCTGCTCATGAGCATGCTGGAATAAAGGGAGTGCAGGTATGAGTCAACAATCACAGGCGCTGCAAGAGCCTAAACAGTGGCGGAAGCGGAAAAGACTGATATGGGCAGGAGCTATCGTCTTGGTGCTGTTATTACTGCTTGCGGTCGTTTACCAAATGATGCTCTATACGCCATCCGACGCGGCGAAGGCTGCGATGAAAAGCGATGAGCAAGTCGAGGTCAGCATCGGACAAGCCGGCTATCGTTTCCAACCGAAAGCGGGTGATAAAGCGGTCGTCCAGCCAAATGTTATTTTGTATCCGGGAGGTTTGGTTGATCCCAAGGGCTATGCACCGCTTGCTCGCAAACTGGCAGAAGCCGGTCACCGTGTATATATCGCAATCATGCCCCTTCATTTAGCATTTACGGGTACGAACAAAGCAGATAGCTTCATTGCCGAGCATCCGGACGAGAGCTATGTCATCGGCGGGCATTCGCTTGGAGGCGTGTTTGCATCACGATATGCCGCGGGGCATACGGACCAGATAGATGGCGTGTTTTATCTTGCTGCGTATGCGGATCAGAAAGGAAGCCTAGCGGATGCCAAGTTCCCTATCCTTCAAATAACCGCATCAAATGATGGGGTTCTGAACTGGGAAGCTTGGGGCAAAGGAAAACAATATATGCCGAGCCAGACGCAGTACGTTACGGTTGAAGGCGGCAATCACGGTCAATTCGGTTCATATGGCTCCCAAAAAGGGGATAAGCCGGCTGGAATTAAACCGGAGCAGCAGCTGGAGGCCGTCAGCAGCGAGCTGCTCGGTTGGATGAAAGGGATGCAAGCCGGCGAATCTTAAACGGGTCAACGGCAGGTTTCAGCCAATAATAGATAAAAAAAAGCTGCTTTCGGGAGGTAATAGCCTCCTGAAGGCAGCTTTTTGCTGTGCACTTGCTCAAGCGTGCTGGACGAGCTTTCATTACTAAGTGTTGACATGGAATAAATTATGTTATATGGTTAGTTACATAAGTAATGAACCACAGAGGCAAAGAGGTGATCACTTGTTTGATGATCGTAGTCCCATATACCAGCAAATTGCGGACAAAATCAAAGACGATATCGTAAGCGGCATATTGCAAGAGGATGAGCAGGTTATGTCTACGAATCAATATGCGGCATTTTACCGGATTAATCCGGCCACGGCAGCGAAGGGCTTTCATTTATTGATGGAGGAAGGCATTTTGTACAAGAAGAGGGGGATTGGCATGTTTGTTAGCGGTGAAGCGAGGCAGTCGCTGCTTAGGCAGCGGAGAGAGCGTTTTTTCGAAGAGGTTGTAGATCGCATGCTGGCGGAAGCAGAAACCATTGGCGTACCGATCTCCGAGATTATAGGACGAATCGAACAGGCGAAAGGAAGCGATGAATGATGACGCTTGGCATTGAGGTAAATGATCTGCAATTGAAATACGGTTCGTTCACGGCAATTAAGAATGTGACTTTCTCTCTTGCAGGCGGTAAAATTTACGGCTTGCTCGGACGGAACGGCTCCGGTAAAACGAGCTTGCTTTCTATTCTCGCTTCATATCGCGAGCAAACAAATGGCCAAGTGAACATTGGCGGAGAAGCGCCTTTCGAGAATGCCAAAATAATGGAACAGGTTTGCTTCATTCAGGAAAGCGGCTCTATCTCAGAAAGCTCCTCCGTATCTGACGTTCTGAGGTTATCCGCAAGCTGCTGGCCGAATTGGGACAGCGAATACGCAGCGCATTTAATAGCATTATACGAGCTGCCGTTAAAAAAACTGGTTTCAGCGCTCTCGCGAGGCATGAAATCTGCGCTTGGCGTTACCATTGGCCTTGCTAGCCGTGCTCCGGTGACGATATTCGATGAAGCTTATCTCGGTATGGATGCGCCGTCGCGCTATGCGTTTTACGATGAGCTTCTGAAGGATTACATGGAAACGCCTCGCACGTTTATCATATCCACCCATTTGATCGAGGAGGTTGGTTCTTTGTTCGAGGAGGTGCTTATCTTGGATCAAGGCCGTCTTATTATGCATGAGGAGACGGATGTGCTCAAATCACGCGGAGCTTCGATTACCGGCTCTGAACAAGCGGTGGACCAAATGACTGAGGGGCTGACCATATTAGGGCAGCAGATGCTGGGCAGAACGAAGTCGGTGACGGTGTTCGGAGAGCTAACGGAGGAGCATCGCAAACATGCTCTTGCCTCAGATCTTGAGCTGGGTCCAGTCTCGCTTCAGGATTTATTCGTACATCTGACCAAGAAGGAGGGGATAAGCAATGAGCAGAAAGAGAAAGCATCCCGCCCATAATGTAGCCAGCGAGCTGCTGTACACGTATCGTTGGACGTTCATCGTGTATTGGATTGTTTTCATTGCTATATTTCTAGGCATTGCTGTGTTCTTGAATACCAATATGTTTAACAGTGAAGGGTTTGATACGCAAAGCGTATGGGAAGGCGCATCCAACTCGCCTAAAATCTTTCTTATGGTTATTGGCATTTTATTGACGCCATTATCGTTAGCCAGTTTCGTTTCCAACGGTGTTACGAGAAAGCATTTTATAATCGGCGGTAGTTTTCTGGTAACGCTGATGTCGGCGATATATGCGTTAATAATGACAGCAGGGTATCCGATAGAGCAAATGATTTATGAGCAGAACAACTGGACGCTAGCGCTTAAAAATCCTCATATATTCTCTTCCTCCGATCAACTAGCAGGTATCTTCTTTGAATATTTCTTTTTGTTCTTTGCTTATTTCGGAAGCGGCTGGATCATCGGCTCAGGTTTTGCTCGTTTCCGGTGGCAGCTTGGCGTGATTATCTCCATCGCTGCCCTATTGCCCGCAATGGCAATGGAGCTGGTCCTCTCATCCGATTGGATGGGAAGGCTCATGCAGACCGTTTTTGAGGTTGAGCGCAACCCAATCGCAGTAGTTTTCGTGCTCGCGGTAATCGTGATGGCGTGTATTGTCGGACTCAATTATTTGCTGCTTCGACGCGTGGCAATCAAGAAACGAATGGTTTAATCAAATGGATATGGATGCCTTCCTTGATCTTAGTGATCGGGGGGCTTTTTTTTTCGTAAATGGGTTAAAATTGCTTACTATTTATTTGTATAAGCGGTAAAATGGAAGTAGGAGTTTTATCGAAGATTGTCGAATTATAGCATATAGTATGATTAATGGTTGAGGTGCGGAATGAAGGCATTACATAGATGGATTGCACTCCTGATTATAGCGGTGGTCACCTTTTCTTTCTTTTCGGTGGCGACCTCTAAGGTTCAAGCCGATACAAAATTGAATAGCAATAGCATACCCCAATGGGAATTGATGTGGGATGAGGATTCCGTGCCTGCCATTGAAGAAGTGAACGGCGTCTTTGCGGCGGGAGAGTGGCAATCGTTTACATTCGATGACGCATTGCCGGATAAGCCTGCCCATATTCGTGCTGCTTGGCTCAGATTCAAGCTTCCAGAGTACGATTTGAGCAGACCGGCTGTGTTAATAACGAAGCTTACGGCCAAGGACGTTAAGATCTTTATGGATCAAAAGGTGGTTTATGAATCAAGCCGGAATTATCCCTTTAACAAAAATGAAATCTTATTGTCGCTAAGCGAATCGGAATCAGGTCAGTTCGTCTATCTATTTGTACAAACAGATTCGGATTGGCTTGGATTCAAGGCACAGCCGGAGGTTGGAGAGGGACAAGCGCTCAACAAGGATTTCTTGAAGAAGGAAGTCTATGAAGTCATTCTTGGATCCATTTTACTGTTTGTCTCCTTGGCACTGCTGCTTTGTTTTATATTTCTGAACAGAACCTACCTCGCAGGTTTAGTTTCGCTTAGCTTTTTCATTCTCTCCATAAGCTTAATGATTCTATCACTATCCCCATACTTGCACACGATGTACAGTCATAATGGAAGAGTGATGTATTATCTGTTTGACATCGGTTCTAATTTATTGATGCCGTCTTTGTTTTTCTTCTTTGAGAGGATTTTCGGAAAAGGGCCATGGAAGATCATTACAAGGTTCAGAAAGCTGCAAGTTATCGTTTCTATCATTACTATTATTTGGTTGTTCCTTTCCTTTTCTTCTAGCGAAATTGGCAGCGCGTATACATCAGCTACCATTATTACCTTCGGTGGAACGATAATTATAGGAAATGGTCTGCTATTTATTTTACTCATCCGTTTTTGTTTGCAGAAGAATAAAAATGCGATCATTATGGCTACGGGCTTTGGCATATTTGCAGCAATTGGCGTGATGGAAGTCATCTGGTATTTCATAAGCGAAATGAACTACGATATGTTTTTTTGGAAATGGGGCATCATGACCTTCCTTGTCTCGCTCTTATTTATATTGGCTAGAAGAATTATAGAAAGCTATGATCAGGTATTGAAATACTCTCGGCAGCTAGAGGTGTTCAACAATGAGCTTCAACGCTCGGAGAAAATGGAAATTATTAGTCAGCTAGCTGCTTCCGTAGCCCATGAGGTGCGCAATCCTTTGCAAGTTACGAGAGGGTTTCTACAGGTGCTGGGTGAAAGCCCACGGAATGAGAAAGAGAAAGGCTTCATGGTGCTTGCAATCGAGGAGCTGGACCGGGCATCGGAAATTATTACGGACTTTCTGATGTTTGCCAAGCCGGAGCTGGACCAGATGACTACTCTGAACGTAGCAGAAGAAATATTGAAAATCGAAGCGATACTCGTTCCTCTGGCTAATATGCAAGGCAGCATCATCCAGGTTGAATCGGCTTCAAATTTATACGTATATGGCAATTCGTCAAAGCTCAAGCAAGCTCTTATTAACATTATTAAAAATAGTATAGAAGCGCTTAACAAGGGCGGAACAATCGTCATACAAGCTTATTCAAAAGACGATCTTCATGTAGTCATTTGCATTAAAGACAACGGGGAAGGTATGAACGAGCTTGAACTGAAGAAGCTGGGAGAGCCATACTATTCCAAAAAAACAAAAGGAACAGGCTTAGGCTTAATGGTAACCTTTCGAATTATCGAGGTCATGAAGGGAAGCATTTTCTTTACAAGTGAAAAAGGGGTAGGAACGGAAGCTACTATTCAGTTCCCAATGGTAAAAAAATAGCGCTGATTGCTCAAGAGCAGTCAAGCGCTATTTCTCTGTCTATTGCCAAGCGGCTCCATCGGAATCGCCGTCGTTGCTTATGTCTGAAGGGTTTTGTGGAAGCACGAAATAATATTTATTAGTTGTTTCTTCTACTACTTCTACCTCGATGGAATCTGGTATGTCAATGCCGAAAGCTTTTTTCACCGCTGCTTTAGGGTCTGCAAGTAATTGTTTCTTAAATTCAGCATCTTCCCATGCTTTTTGAATAATTTGTTCCTGCAACGTTTGCTCTGCGGCCACATTGATCATCCTCTCAAATATGTATAAGTCTTCCTTCCTAATTCTATCAGGAAATTTCGACACAATCTATATGAAAATCGTATTTTCGACATATAATAGATACTATAGAACCTTTAAAATAATGTTAAAATATGAAAAGTGGTCTAAAAGTCCTTATTTGCATACTGTTAATTTAAATAAGCTATCGTATACTAGAATTAGGCGGTAATAGTTGTATAGGGTAAAATTGTTTCAAATTATTATTTTTGGTAAAAAAGGAAAAGGTGGAAGGTAATAAATCGAAGATTGTCGAAATATAGTAAGGTAGAATGCTTATATTATTTGTATAGAGGTGTCCGATGAAGGGGTTCAACAAATACATTTTTGTAGCTATGCTTTTATTGTTTTTTATATCGCCATTTTTGGTGACTACCTCTTATGCTTTATCTGATAAGCCAGCGGTTTCTATTACGAAATGGGAAATGATGTGGGAGGAAGATAGTCAGCTTTCGGTTGATAATGTGTTAACAAGTAAAGATTCAGACTGGGTCGAAATTAATTATGGCGATCAATATCCAAAAGTTCCCAAAGAAATCCATACAGCCTGGATTAAGTTTAAGCTACCAGAATTAGCTTGGACAGTTCCTGCATTATCTATAAATAAAATATATGCGCAAAATATAGAAATTTTTATAAGTAATGAAAAGGTGTTTGAGAGCAACAGAGATTATGCATATGATAAGTACCAGATCTTATTGCCATTGAGTAAGAAATCATCCAATACCTTTGTTGTTATGAAAATCAGCACATTTACAGATCGAATAGGTCTACAAGACGTAGTAACGATAGGAGAATATCGATCTATTGCTAAAAAACATATGATTTTAGATTTGGCTGATGTTATTTTAGGAGCATCACTCATAATTATATCTATAGCCATGGTCGCGATTATGTTCTTTCTTAATAAAGATTTTATAAAAGGCTTAAGATCATTAGGATTAGTCATCTTCTCAACTGGAATAATGATTCTTACATATTCGCCCTTTATTCATAATAGTTTCAGTGAGTATGGCTATATAAGCTATTACTTGTTTGATATTTTTTCTACCTTATTAATTCCATCACTTTTCTTTTATATTGAAAAAATATTTGGTCGTGGTCCATACGGTTTAATAAAGCATTTTAGAAATTTCCAACTAGTTGTTTCATTGATAAGTATTATTTGGCTACTCGTAAGCTTTAAATGGGATATGGTATATGGTTGGTACGCTTACGCTTCTGCCGTTTTCTTCGCGATATCAATAGTTTTCGGTAATTTATTATTTGTTGGTTCGCTCATTATTTTTAGTAGAAAAGGGAATAAGGATGCTATCATCATGTCTGCCGGTTTGATTCTTTTTGCTGCAATAGGATCAGGCGAAATCTTATGGTATTTTTCGAGTGGGAAACTCCATTTGATGTTTTATTGGAAATTAGGAGTTTTGGCTTTTATTACTTCGTTGGTAGTTATTCTGGCAAGACGTTTTTCTCAAAATTATGAACAGGTTCTAAGATACTCTAAGCAGCTTGAGGTCTTTAATAATGAATTGCAACGCTCTGAAAAAATGGAGATTATTAGCCAACTTGCAGCGTCTGTAGCCCATGAAGTACGAAATCCATTACAGGTAACTAGAGGGTTTCTTCAATTGTTGGGTGCAAAATCAAAGAATGACAAAGATAAGAGTTATATGGTACTCGCAATTGATGAACTCGATCGTGCTTCAGAAATCATTACGGATTTTTTAACTTTTGCTAAACCGCAGCTAGAGAACAATACGTTATTAGATATAAGAGAAGAATTACACCAAATTGAAGGAATCCTTATTCCATTAGCTACAATGCAAGGGGGAATTATTGATGTCAAAGCAGATTCTGGCTTATTAGTTCGTGGAAATACATCAAAATTAAAACAAGCGTTAATAAATATCATAAAAAATAGTATAGAATCGTTTGGTTCAGAAGGAAGAATTGAAATTAAAGCTTATCAGAGTGAGGATTCTAATCAAGTGTTTATCAGTATTAAAGATAATGGGGAAGGGATAAGTGAAGAGGATTTAAAAAAATTGGGCGAGCCATACTATTCGAAAAAGTCTAAAGGTACTGGATTGGGATTAATGGTTACTTTTCGGATAATAGAAGCTATGCAAGGGAAAATTATTTTTAAAAGTACGAAGGGGGTTGGCACTACGGTTACGATATCATTACCATTAGGAATTAATAAATAGCGTGTATGTATGAAAATAGGGATACACGCTACTATTGCATTTTAAATTATAGCCACATAGGTACTTCTACATTTTCGTTTGCCTTAACCGCTGCAGGGCTTTCCGGAAGTACCAAATAAAATTTATTAGCGGATTCTTCTACAACTTCAACTTCGATTGTGTCCGGAAGATCTACGCCAAATGCTTCTTTGACTGCTGCTTTCGGATTGGCAATAAGCTGTTTTTTGAATTCGGCGTCTTCCCAAGCTTTATTAATGATTTGTTCTTGAAGATCTTGTCTTGTTGACACAATAATCACCCTTCCGAATATGTATAAGTTTACCATACCCAGTCTATCATGTCCTTTCGACAAATTCTATATAAATTTTCAAATATTCGACAAATAATAGAAACTATAGAACCTATAAAAGAGTAGAGTTAGTTACAAAGTAATTGAGTCCGCCTTTGAGAAGGGCATTTTTGTTTGATTCTAACGTATCACGAATGTGGTTCAAATGATCCAATACATACGAATGAAAGTCTACTAGTTCACTCGCACCTGCATCCAATTCATGCAGCTTCTTATGATTGTCGGTGGCAAACTGCACGTATTGCTGCATGCATCCCCGAATGTAAATCGCATTCTCAGCATCCTTTTCGGTTAAAGGCGATTCATCTGGGCTTCTGCCGGCTGCAATCATCGCGAGCAGACCGTTGTAGCTGCCTTCTGCTAGATCTTCTTTCCAATCGGCGTAGTCATCGGCCATCTGAAGCGTCATCAGCACGATTTCGATGGCATGCTCAAGCTTCTCGATCTGCTCCGTACGGCCTGCCAAGAGGAGTGCGCCTGTACTTGCGATTTTGACGGGACCGGCTTTGCCTGCGGTGCGGATAGGATCGCTCACAAAGTAATCCTCGCTGTCTTCGTTTGTTACGCTCTCAGCCCAAGCGGCAACATAACGGTTATAATATTCCCAGAACGGAGAGTCTGATGGGTAAAGCCCGCGTAAGACATTAAGCATTTCATGTAATAGAAGGTTGCCAAGGGCAAGCTGGCCTTTCCAGCCGGAAGAAGGCTGGCTGTCCATCACGTCATCTTGAATAAAAAAATAAAGCATTCCATATACATTAGCTAAAGCAAGCCGCCCGCACTCCAATTCGCTGATGCCGCTTGGCTCCTTAATCCAATAAGGTAGAAGGCTGCAAATATAGTCCTTCCCGCTGTGTTCCTTAACGGGGTTGTGCTTGTCTGCAAATGTAAGCCCTAATGTCCGCAAAGGTTCGGGGAATTTCGAGATGGTTTGCTCGGCCTGCGAGTAAACTTGTCCCAATTGTTCTTTATAACGGTTAAACCATTCCATAGATAAACCCTCCGCTATCATTGAATGAAACTAAAAACGACTATACTAAAAAATGATCAAGCGCATATAAATAGTTTAAGCAGGGTGCAAATCTTTTTTTACTATATCATCTCTCATATATGCAAATGTTAACATTTTTTTAAGCATGAGGGAGAAAAGGGCGACTTTCTTATTGAGTAAAAGGAGAAAATCCAGTAATATGGAGTAAGGCTATGCAAGTAGGAGAGTTTGGTAGACGATCTTCTGTCACACTATGCTTACAGAACTGGACTAAGGTCGGGGATAGGCCTATTACCTGAGCAGGTTTAGAATTTAGTTCTCCTGCATTAAAGTTAATACCTAGATGAAAGTTCTTTAATGTGGAGGTAGTACGGCATGAATAGAGAAAAGGAAATCTATGTGCTCTTAACGAACACGGGGACATTATTTTCGAAGACAATTAGATGGTATACAAAGAATATGCTGAACCATGCGTCGATTGCTTTTGACAGCGATTTGAATGAGGTCTACAGCTTTGGGAGAAAAAACCCAAGTAATCCGTTTTTTGCCGGATTCGTGAAAGAGGACGTACGTGGCGTATTTTTTGAGCATTCGACCTGCGCACTATACAGATGCACGATTAGTCATTGTGCCTATATAAACATAAGAAATCAAATTCAGTATATGGAAAAGAATCGCGATCAATACAAGTACAACCTGCTTGGCATGCTGGGCATTATGCTCAACATTGAGATGAAACGGGATTATGCTTATTTTTGCTCACAGTTCGTTGCTTCTGTCTTTGAGGAGAGCGGAGTGAGTTTAGTCAATAAGCCGTCTTTGTTCGTTACTCCAGCCGATCTGGAGAATACAACATTGCTAGAATTAGTCTATCATGGCAAGCTGCATGCCTATACGGGCGTCGCAGAGGAAATTAAAGCAACGGGCACCTTTAGAACGGCATAAAGAAGATCTCTCATGAAGAGGTCTTTTTTCTTTTTATACCCTAAGCGAATGACTTTCAAACACGGAGGTTGAACGAAAAAATGTCGATAATCAGTTTCGGAATTGTAGGCGGCGGCTGGCGCGCGGAATTTTATATTCGGATCGCCAAAGCGATGCCTGACCGTTTCCATATCCATGCCATCATGGTAAGAGATGAACAAAAAGGATTGGAGCTGGAGGCGAAATGGGGCATACGGACGGTCCGCACGCTTCGGCAATTGATGGAGGAGTCTGGCCAATTCAGCTTTGTGGTTGTTTCTGTACCTCGGCTTGTTGCGCCAGAGATCATGCATGAACTAGCGGAGAGAGGGATACCCGTCTTAGCTGAGACGCCTCCAGCGGCTGATATTGCAAGTCTCCAAGCATTATGCGAGTCTCTGCCGAAGGGTGCGAGAATCCAAGTGGCGGAGCAGTATTTGTTTCAGCCTATGCACGCAGCACGGATCAAGCTTGCTCATTCTGGGAAGCTTGGCGAGGTGTCGCAGGTACAAGTATCGGCTGCCCATGATTATCATGGAATCAGCTTGATTAGGCAGCTTCTGGGCATTGGCTTCGAACCTGCAGAGATTAGCGGGCAGGATTTCGAATCGATGCTGATGAAAGGGCCAAGCCGTCAAGGCGATCCGCTGGAGGAGCAGATGGCTCCGTCCATCCAAAGAATCGCAACCTTCCGCTTTGGCAATAAGCTTGCCGTTTATGATTTCACAGGCGATCAATATTTCTCATGGGTTCGCCGAAGCCGAATGCTGGTAAGAGGCAGTAAAGGGGAGCTTGTTGACAACGAAATTAGTTATTTGCATGATTTTGCTACACCTATATATACGGAGCTTCACCGCGTGGATACGGGGCACCATGGCAACTTGGAGGGCTATTACCATCGCGGTGTAATGGCAGAAGGGGAGTGGCTGTATCGCAATCCGGCCGCTCCCGCAAGACTTAGTGATGATGAAATTGCGATAGCGACCTGTTTGCTCCGAATGGGCGATTACGCTGCATGGAATGGCCCGTCATTCTATAGCTTGGCAGAGGCTTCTCAGGATCACTATCTTGCGCTTCTGATGGACCAGGCTATCCTGACAGGTAAAACGATTCATTCCACTGTAATGGAATGGATCTCTGAATAGAAATGGTAAAAGAAGAAAATATAAATTAGCCGTGAGCGGCTCTCTCAAGCAAGATCAAGGGAGAGGCCGCTTTATTTAGTACTAAAACATTTAATTGACAATGATTATCACTTGCGAATATACTTCATTTTAGAATAAAACAGATCGAATCTAATGGAGTAGGGGAGCAATCATAATGAAGTTTAAAGTCATGTCTTTTTTAGTGGCGTGTACAATCGTATTTACGGGCTGCGGCTCAAATGCTGTGGAGAATGATAAACCGGCTAATGAGAGCGCCTCGACGAATGCGGCGAATGAAACGGCTGCAGCGGACGACGCATGGGCGCCGATACTTGAGAGCTACCGGCAATTTACGATTGAGCAGGCAGACACTTTTATAATAGAAACAGAGAAATTTGTGACGGCTGTGAAAGACGGCGACGTGGAAACGGCTAAGCAGCTTTATGCTCCTACACGTATGTATTTCGAGCGAATTGAGCCGATAGCGGAAGCGATTGGTGATCTAGATCCCAATATCGATGCGCGGGAAAATGACGTTGAGGATAAAGATTGGCGTGGTTTCCACCGGATTGAGCAAGGATTGTGGGAGAAAAACTCGACAGAGGGCATGGAGGAATATGCCGATCGCCTGCTAGAGGATGTCAAGCTGCTTCGCGCTTTGATGGAAACCGTCGAGGTGGAACCTAGCTTGCTCGTAACGGGTGCGGTAGAACTGCTGAATGAAGTATCCTCCTCTAAAGTGACGGGTGAGGAAGAGCGTTACTCGCATACGGATTTGTATGATTTCGCTGCGAATGTGGAAGGCGCAGACAAAATCTATCAGCTTGTTAAGGGTGAATTGAATAAAAAGGATGCAGCTCTAGACGAACAGATTGGCAAAGGCTTTGCTGATCTGGAGCAGGCGCTTGCTGGATACAAATCAGGAGACGGCTATGTATCCTATTTGGAATTGAAAGAAGAGGATACGAAAAAGCTGAGCCAGCTCATTGACGCGCTCGCAGAGCCGCTATCGCAAATGGGGACCATATTGGAGGCATAACCGCATGGACAGACCTACAGAGCCAAATAAAGGTGAAACGGAGAGCAAACCGACAGATAAAAAAATCAGCCGCCGGGATTTACTGCGGCTGGCTGGCGTTGGCGGGGCCGGCTTGCTGCTGGGAGCAACGGGAGTGGGAAGTTTATTCTCGGGACAGATGCGCAGTGCGGCGAAGCCGGCGTCGCAGGTTCCCGAAGACAAATCAGCTGACATCGTTAGCTTCTATGGCAAGCATCAAGCCGGAATTACGACGCCGGCACAGGACTTTATCATCTTTGCAGCGTTTGATTTAACAGCAGCTGCGCTAAGCGACGTGCGCAAGCTGTTCCAGGATTGGACCAATGCGGCTGCGGCGATGGCAAGGGGGGAGCTGCTGGGCGATACGAACGATAACTTAAACTTGCCGCCATCGGATACGGGGGAAGCGGAGGGATTATCCCCTTCGCGTACGACGATTACCTTTGGCGTAGGCCCATCCTTTTTCGATGGGAGATACGGCTTAGGTGGGAAACGGCCTGCACCGCTCATTGACTTGCCTGCGTTCGGAGGGGATGAGCTGCGCGAGGAATGGTCCGGCGGCGACATTGGCGTTCAAGTGAATGCGAACGACATGCAGATTGCCTTTCATGCGCTGCGTAATTTGGCTCGAATTGCGCGCGGGAAAGCTGTGCTGCGCTGGACGCAGGAGGGCTTTCAGCGCACGAGCAGCTCCGATCCGTCGGGAGCGACGCCACGGAATTTAATGGGGTTCCGTGACGGAACGGGTAACCCTGATGTAACGGACGAAGCGGAGATGAACAAGGTTGTATGGGCTTCAACCTCTGATGGCATGCATTGGATGGACGGGGGCAGCTATATGGCTGTTAGGCGGATTCGGATGCGGGTAGAGGTCTGGGACCGCTCGACGCTTGGCGATCAGGAGGCTACCTTTGGAAGGCATCGCGCTAGCGGCGCACCGCTCGGCGCTGTTCATGAGAGAGATAAGCTCGATCTGGACCAAAAGGATGAGAAGGGCAAGCCTGTCATTCCCATGAACGCTCATGTACGTCTCGCACACGGCGATGGCTCGGTGAAAATCCTGCGCCGCTCCTATTCGTATTCCAGCGGCATGGACAACAAAACGGGTCAACTCGATGCTGGCTTGCTGTTTATTTGCTATAACCGCGATTCTCGGAAGCAGTTTATCCCGATGCAGCAAAAGCTTGGTCAGAGCGACCTGTTGAACGAGTACATCGTGCATACGGGAAGTGCCGTATTTGCTTGCTTCCCCGGGGTCAGCGAAGGCGGCTATATTGGTGAAACGTTATTTTAGATATTTTAGATGCGAGAGCTCGCAATGAAACGATAGAAGCTCTTCGGAATGAAAGGAGCGGACGAGAATGTTCGCACRACCTAGCAGCGGAATGAAACGTCATCTAAAACGTTTCGTTTCCGTTGTTTTTCTATTCGTCCTATTAGTGGCAGGAGATATTCCAGTTCATGCAGAAGATGCGCAGACGGCTGAGCTGAATCAGCTGCTGCCGCTCGTGGGCAGCGCTTTGGTTGAAGCCGGGCAAGGCAAGTGGAAGGAAGCGAGCGTCCATGTAGACACTGCTGCAGCAAAGTGGAAGCAGCTGAATCCAGCATCCACCAAGGAGTCGGCCGCTGTGGACTCGGCGTTTGCAGGTGCGGTGAAAGCGCTGCTGGCAGCGGGCAGCAAGGCGGATGAAGGTAAAGGCAAGCAGTCGCTTTCTACGCTAGCAAAGGCATTGAACAACTATGTGAAAAGCGTACAAGAGCAGGTTCCGCAGCTTGACGGAAAAGCTGCTGCAGCAAGTATGCTTCCGTTAATTGGAGAGCTGCTTGCGCATGTTGAAGCAGGGGAATGGGAACAGGCGAATGTCGCTTACAAACAAATCAATGCAGGGTGGCCTAAGATCGAGCCGGCCGTAAGGGCGGATAATCTTGTCGTATACGGGGGCTTGGAGACAAGGATGAGCATGCTGCGCATCGCCATTCAGGCTAATCCGCCCCGTACGGAGCAAGCGCAGACCGAGGGAGCTGCACTCATTCAGCTCATTAATGATTATGAAGCTGGTAATGTTGCGCCCGCCACAGAGGATGCGGGCTTGACTGTCGCAGATGCCGTTGACATGCTTGCACAAGCGTTAAACGACATTCAGCTCGGCCATTTTCCCGAAGCAGCAGGTCAAATGGATGCATTCATTGCCTCTTGGCCGGCAATTGAAGGCGATGTCCAGCTCCGTTCTGCTGCGGTGTACAGCCGCATTGAAATGCAGATGGCTGAGGCAGGCGGATATTTGGCATCGAATCCTCCTGCTGCGGATAAAGCAGAATCGGTCATTTCAGAAATGTTGACCGAGCTGGAGCCAATGATGCAGGAAACACGCTATACGGCTTGGGATGCTGGAATGATATTGCTCCGCGAAGGGCTTGAAGCGATATTGGTACTCGCAGCTTTGCTTGCTTTCTTGCAGCGTACGGGTAATGAGGACAAGCGAAAATGGGTCTGGTCAGGCGTATGGGTGGGGCTGTTGCTCAGCGGCATCATGGCTGTCATATTAACGTATGCGATTGCACAGGTAGCAGCGGGGAGCGCGCGCGAATCGATAGAAGGCATTGCCGGTTTATTATCCGTGGCGCTTATGATTACAGTGGGCAATTGGCTGCACAATAAGTCCAACATCCACAACTGGAACCAATACATTGATAAGCAAATGAACCGGGCATTGGCTCGCGGCAGCCTGTGGTCCTTGTTTGCCGTTTCCGGGCTAGCTATTTTCCGCGAGGGTGCTGAAACAACGATTTTTTATGTCGGAATGGCACCATCGATTGCGCCATCTCAGCTCGCGCTCGGCTTCGGTGCAACATTCGTACTGCTGCTGGCATTAGGCTATGCCATCATTAGATTCAGTGCGAAGCTTCCGGTACGCCCTTTTTTCTTAGTGGCATCAGCACTTATCTATTACTTGGTCGTTCGTTTTCTTGGAGAGAGCATCCATTCCTTGCAGGTTTCGGGCTGGGTGCCGACGCATACGGCTTCAAGCCTACCGACTATTGGCGCGATTGGCGTTTACCCAACCTGGGAGACAACGCTCCCGCAGCTTGCGGTCCTTTTGTTTATTGTGATTAAGGTTGGTGTGACACAGCTTCGCCAAGACGCATCAAAGGCAAGCGTGCGCAAGTGAATTTGCAGATCACAAGGGGCTGTCAGGAGACACAAGCCTTATTATTTGCTTCATACTTCCCTAAATACGGTTAAGTAATAAGGAAGCGGCGGCATGTCCGAGCATGGCTTGACAATAGGCGAATCGATGGGGTTTATGGTATGATTTCTGGAAAAGGGAGGTATCGGAGTGAAGGGACAAAGCATTCTTATATCCGCGCTCGTATTTGCGCTTCTAATCGCGATTTTTGCGGTGATAAACGTCGATTCGGTGCAGGTGAATTTCCTATTTACGAAAACGACGCTTCCGCTTATTCTTGTGATCTTGGCATCGACGCTGCTCGGCGGTCTTACGGTAGGTCTTCTTGGCATGATACGGCAAATCCGGCTTCAGCGCACAATAAAAACGTTGGAGAAGCAGCTGGCTGAGCTGTCTCACGACGGCAGCCTCCCGGGAGCGGCCGGAAAGGCGACGCGCGGCGAGCAAGAGGAAACGGCGTTCGTGCCGCAGCGCGATTAACTTATTGTGATAGCGGGGGCATCTATGTTTATTTATACGTACGCATGTCATGAGGATGAGGCGGACTTGTGTGCGCTTGAGCTCCAGCTGCTGTTCGGAGAGCCAGTCGCTGGAGGCGCATGGCTTAGCAAGCGAAATATCGCCGTTGACCGCAGCCCTTTCATGAAGCGTCGAATCGAAGTTTTGAAGCAAGCAGACAGTCTGGATCAGCTGCTTGCGCAGCTATCGCTCGTTGAGTTAGGCGGTCTGACATTCAAGGTTCTCTATACGCAAGGTGACGAGGCAGTCTCCTACGAGGAGCAGAGGCAGCTGGAGCGGGCTGCAGGCGCGGTTATCCGAGGCAAAGTGGAAATGCGAAAGCCTGAGCGGTTATTTGGACTTACAAAGCTGCATGGCAGCTGGTATTTCGGTTTGCTGGAGGAAAGCAGCGCGGTATGGCTGAAGCATCAAAACAAGCCGCAAAACTATTCCACTGCGCTACCGACAAGAGCTGCGCGTGCGATTGTCAATATTGCCGCAGGTGCATCTCCAGAACAGCTTCGCCTTATTGATCCTTGCTGCGGCATGGGGACAGTCCTTATTGAAGCATTATCAATGGGGATCGCGATCGTGGGTCTCGATCTCAATCCGCTGGCTGTGAAGGGAGCGAGGGTCAACCTAGCCCATTTTGGCTATCCTGATCTCGTAAAGCTTGGCGATATGCGGCTTCTCGAAGGGATGTACGATGCGGCAATTATTGATATGCCTTACAATTTATGCTCGGTGCTGCCGGAGAATGAGCAGTTGGCTATGTTGGGGAGCATAAAAGGATGGGCTAAACGCGCGGTCATCGTAACGACGGAACCGATCGAGCGGCAGCTGGGTTTGGCGGGCTTGCGCATAACAAATCATACAACCCTGAGCAAAGCCTCTTTTACCAGATATATAAGTGTAGTAGAATAAGAAATACGTAGCGCATGAAGCGAGGTGAACCTATGTCTACAATCGAACAAAACGAATCCGCAGAGCAGCCGAAGAAGCTGACTCAAGCGGAGAAAGCGAAACAGCTGCTTGCTCAGAAGAAGCAATTGAAAGCTGGCGGAGCCCCTGGCCAAACGCATCTTTCTACTGGGACGCAGGCACTGAAGAGCCAGAACACGAAGAAAGTAAACAATCAGCGTAAGAAAATGGGCGTATAACAGCCGACAAGGCAAGCTTAACGCACCAATAGCTAAGGAGGAGCGCCAGCTGGAAACAGCTAGGCGTTTTTCTTTATGCCTACGTCTTCTCGGCACCTATTCCTGTCGTACAACGTAAAATGATGGACGGGAGCAGAAGCGAAACATCAATCGCAATATTGGTATCTGAACGCATCCGCTGACCGTAACAGCATTGAGTGGAAAACTGAATTTCAAGGAAATAACAAATAGATTGAAGAATGATATTTGCTGCTATCCCACATAATGAATATACGCACATGATTTTGGAGGGATTCGTTATGACGGCGACCAAACCATCTCGCATGAATATTTATTTGCTAGCCGGTGTCGCAACATCCAATAGCATATTTACCGAATGTAAAATAAAGCTTGAAAAGCTGTTTCAGTCCGATGGCATCGAGCCTGCCATTCATGTTATTTTCCCTTACGGCGATGCAAGCCGGAACTTAGTCAGGCAGGTGCTTGAGGTGAGAAGCGACCTCTCCAATCGAATAACCGCGGGCAGGATTGGGGGCCAGCATGCACTTGCAAAGATTAAAGAAACCTTTAGCGGAGAGCGCATGCTGCTGATTGGCCACAGCGGTGGTGGAGCAGCAGCCTATCAGGCAGCAAAGATGCTTCATGAGCAGGAGAAAGTCGAGGACTTCCGCATCGTACAGGTCGGCTCGCCAAGAACGCCGATCGATCCCAAGCTGCAGAGCCATGTAAGCTATTTCCATTCTATTGACCGTCTAGGCAAGCTTAATGATCCGATTAGCCGAATTGGGACATGGGGCGGCTGGAGCCGGGATCGTTATACGATGCCGAGATGGAATCGCATGAAGTATGCGCCTGGCTATGTCGAAGGCATCCCGATGGTAGGGGGACATGCTGATTATTTCCGTCACACGGAAGATTATGCAGACCAAGAGGCAGTCTGCAATCTCGATAAAACGGTTGACCGCGTGCGAGGCTGGTTGAAAGGGTGGGTGTGATTCTTTACACTGAGTAGAGGCAGGCTGGCGAGAGAAGGGCTTTATCGCAGGCTTGTGCGACTTAGGAGGTGGGTATCACATGGCGAATACACATACGTATTCCAAAAAGGAAGAAGTTGCGAATGCCGTTACGCACGGCATTGGCGCAGCGCTAAGCGTTGCTGCTCTGGTGCTGCTAATCGTTTTTGCTGCTTCAGAAGGAACGGCCCTGCATGTGGTCAGCTTTACGATATACGGAACGGCTATGCTGCTGCTTTACGCGGCTTCAACGCTCGTACACAGCTTTCCAGAAGGAAAGGCCAAGCGCATATTTGAGTCGCTTGATCACTCGTTCATCTACGTCTTTATTGCAGGCACCTACACACCGATTTTGTTCCATATCGTACAAGGCAAGCTTGGCTGGATTCTATTTGGCATTGTCTGGGGAGCCGCTCTCATAGGCGTGGTCTTCAAGGCGTTTTTTGCCTCTAAATTTTTATTTACTTCCACGCTCATCTACATTGCAATGGGATGGATCATCGTCTTCGCATGGAAGCCTTTGAGCGAGCACTTAGCTCCTGGAGGGTTGCAGCTGCTCATTACCGGAGGCTTGCTATACACATTCGGTACCGTGTTTTATGTGTGGCGAGGGTTTCCTTACCATCACGCGGTATGGCATCTGTTCGTGCTTGGAGGGTCGATCGTTCATTTCTTTGCGATTCTGCTATATGTGCTTCCGGTTCGTCTGTAGGGAAAGAGCTCTGAAACAGCTCTGAAACAGCTCTAGTGAAACAACTCTCACTCTCCATAAACCATAAACATGGTTTCATGGAGCCTGAAATTTGCTTCACTATTTTTTTGCGGACAAACATTGGAAGCTAGAGCTGAATGTCGGGGCACCAGCCGGGAGGGTCGGAGCAAATAGATACGGCAAAGGCAGGATCCTCATTTACAAGGTCGGAGAAATAGCTCGAAAGTATATGGTTCCCAGCGACGGAGCCCATGCGGAACGAGCGTTTAACTTCTCCTTTTACATGCATATAATAATAGGTTTGTTTGGTTTTGGGTGATTGGTATACGAGTGTAGGCAGATGGGGGACGATGTCGAATTCGTTCTGAAATCGCCAATGGGTCGCAATTGCGGCGTTATAGCTGCTTGCGAATTTAGGATCTCCGACCCGCGGCGCGCCAAACGTATAGATGATCGGCGCTGCAAACGCGGAATTACTCGCTATGTCCATGGCTGCAAGCGTTGCGAGCGCCCCGCCTAAGCTATGGCCCGTGATGAACAACGGCTTATCCGTGGGAAGCTGCTTTAATAAATCGAGAATGCGGGCACGGGCAGACATATAGATGTCTGTAAATCCCTTATGCGTAAGACCGTTGTTTTTTACCGGCCGATAGGAGGTTTGTTGAGCGATGAAATCTGATACCCAATCTACGGCGGAACCGCTGCCGCGAAATGCGAGAACGGAGGCAATCTCGGAGGTTAGAACGAATCCGAACCGTTCTTCGCTGCTATCATACGCTTTTGCCGTGAATTCACCGACCAAGCTGTAGCCTCTTGGTACAAGAAACAGGCCGCCATTATTACTGTACTGCATGTAGGTTTGACCGCAAACGGCAGCTAGAAACAATGCCGTTCTGAGATCGAGCTCCTGTGGAGCCTGAACAGTTCTTGAGTTTGCTCCCATATCCATCCCTCCGCTCATACGCCTTACGTCCATTCCGATGTTGTATTGTATGAAGCTGCGGGCAGATGGGTACCAGCGGAAAACATAGACTTTCCGGAGCATTTCCAAGTATAATCATGGAAGCAAGCCGATTCTGAAAGGGGATTCATAGATGACACTTCAAATAGGTATAGTAGGCACAGGGTGGTTCGGCATGATGCATGCAGAGAAGCTGGCCAAGCTAGACGGCGTTAAAGTGACAGGTTTTGTTGCAACAAGCCAGCAGAAAGCCGACGAGGCTGCCATGCGCTTCGATGGGTCCAAAGGCTATTCATCCATTCATCACATGTTGGACGACCGTAAGTTTGATGCGGTGTATATATGCGTGCCCCCATTCGCACATGGCGAGATTGAGAAAGCGCTCATAGAGCGCGGCATCCCGTTTCTCGTCGAGAAACCGCTCGGTGTAGACGATGAGCTGCCATCTGAAATACTTAAGGGTATTGAGGAAAAGAAACTCATTACCTCTGCCGGTTACCATTTCCGTTATATGGAAGGGACAGATCGTGCCAAAGAGCTGCTTCGCGAGCGTACGACTCTAATGGCACTCGGCTATTGGATGGGTTCCATGCCAGGGGTAAGCTGGTGGCGTAAATTGGAGGGCTCTGGCGGGCAATTCGTCGAGCAAACCACTCATATCGTCGATCTGCTCCGTTATACGGTAGGTGAAGTAAGCGAGGTTTATGCTGCTTACGGCGAACGCTATATGAACACCGTCGAGGAGGGCGTATCCGTTCCAGATGTGGGCACCGTCACCTTAAAGCTGGCGGGAGGCGCTGTTGCCACCATTAGCAATACATGTGCGATTCCGGCGGGAGACCGTTCGGGCTTGCATATCTATACGAATAAAGGTGTTCTGGAGCTAGGACATAACGGGTTGATCGATACCGAAGCAGGCCGCAAAACAGAATATGCGAATCGTCAGAATCCGTATGAGCTGGAGAACGATGCATTCCTGCACGCAGTCAAGACGGGAGATCCTTCACGCATTCGCTCCACTTATGCAGATGCGATGCTGACGCACCGTGTAACGATTGCAGCTAACGATTCTGCGCGCACGGGACTTCCAGTGAAAGTATAAGCTTTAACATTCAAAAAACCGTCCATCAAGGGTATGCCTTGACTGGACGGTTTTTTATGTAGTGTTTGCTAAGTACGGTCGACCCTACAATGGCTGCGATTGATCAGCTTTATTTCCGATGTGTTCGACTTTTCTCCTTGATGGCAGAAGAAGCTGAAGCTTTCACGCGGCTAGCTCTTCTGCGGTCAGAGCGTTTCACTTGAATCGGAGCGTCCTCGGCAGCTACAATCTCCTTCGGTGACCGTCCATTAAGCAGATCGCCAGTCCAGCCTTTCTTCCACAGCCAAACGTACATGCACGACGTAATGATGAGAATAGCCACAATCATTGCCGTGAAGCTCCATTTGTATTCCTTGAAAGGGAGATTCTCGAAGTTGACGCCCCATATGCCCCCTATAATGGTAGCAGGCAGAAACAATACCGTAAAGATCGTCAATGTCTTCATAATGTCGTTGCCCCGAAAGTTAGAGATCGCATCGTCCATGGAAATCAATGTATCGATTTCCAGCGCATAGTGCTTGAGCAGCGCATCAATCCTCTCTAGCTTATGCGTAATTCTTTGGAAGCTGTCCGATTCAGTCAGGTCGTCCATGAACGCTTCCTTTGCTGCGCTATGCACTTCGCGTACCGGAATGAATAGATGGCTCCAATGCAGCAGATCATAACGCCGCTCAAAGATGACATCGATGAGACCAGTCCGATTCTCTTGGCGCATCGTGGTCTCCAGCTCGCCAAGCCGTTTCTCGAATCCATCCAAGCCGGCATGGAACGTGTCCAGTATAATGCTGAGCATAATGAACATCGCCTCGGGAGCGGTCGTGCAGCTCTCAAGCTTCGGAGCATGTTGAACGGCTTGCAGTCTTAGCGGCAAGCGCATGTCCTCATGCATCGTAAGCAGCTTCTTATCGGTAAGCCAGAAGTGGAAGGGCTGCACGTCTGCTTGGTCGTCCGTTACTTGAAACATAAGGGTGCCATAAAGCAGCTTGCCTGAGCGTGAAGTTTCCCCAACGGATATATTATTTGTTCGCCTGCCCGCGCACTCATCAATCCAAGCGGCGGATTCTGGAAATTGCATCTTTAATTCATCGATGTGCTGCTCTGCCGCGTCTTGCTCTTGCTTCGTAAAGGCTTTAACGGCTCTTTGCTCTTCTCGCGAAGAGGCTGCTAATTTATGTGCATTTTTTCTGCTGGGCAAGGGCTCATCCCTGACGGGTTGCTGCCTTGCTTGCTGCAGTACATGCCATTCCCATCCTGCGGGATAGCGAAGCATCCGATGGATCATCGCTTTGCCTCCTGCTTGTCCGATTTTCCAATATCTATTGCTTTATCATACCGCGAACTGCATGGATGCACAACCTGATCATTGGATTCGAGCGATCCTTTATGTTTCTGTGCCATCATTCTACACAATACGACTTATTCCGCAAAAACAGGGCATACCAACGTTAGCTTGATCTATAAAGTGTACTTTTATTTTGGTCTGTAATCAGGAGGGATAATCGATGGCAAGAAAAATCGGCGTATTTGCTACGGAACAACAAGCCATTACTGCGATCAGTCAGCTGGAGCAAGCGGGTTTTACGAAAGGGGAGCTAAAGGTGCTTGCTAAGGATTCCGAGCATTCAAGGCGCATTGAAGCTGAAAGCGACGTCCATGTTGACGAGCTTCGAGAGCTTGAAGACGTTTCCGAGCATGAGGGCAACAGCAAATTTGGAATGGCTGCCGCAACCGGCTACGCGGGTAATGGAACGAATGCGGTACTTGGAATGACAGGTTACGGCACAGCTCCTTATACGGTAGGGGGCAATGCTTTTGCCGCAGCCTTGCTGCTCGGAGCAGACGAGCATATTAGCGCGCTCCATGCGCTCGGTCTTGATGATGAAGAAGCGGAAATATGCAACCAAGCGCTCCAAAGCGGATCGGTCATCGTTATGGTTGAAACCGATGAGACTAAATCGATGCTCGATAAGGATGGCGGGCCGGATTTATCGCGGCTAGGCGCGGCGGAAGCTGTTTTTCGGACATGCAGCGCTTCATTGATTGTTGCAGGAGCATAAGAATAGAAGAGAAGGAATGAAAAAGAAGTCTCATTTATTACGCAAGAGAATGCTTGCGTATAGATGAGGCTTCTTCTATTGGACTTATGAAGCTCGCTATACCTTTGTTAACGATTGACGATCCAGCTTGATGATTTCGGCTAAAGGGTGTTCCTCGCCGCGAATCAAGCAGCAGAGCAAATTGGCTGCAATCATACTGTATACGGTGCCGTTGCCGCCATAGCCAAGGCAGTAATACACGTTGCTCCATGAGGGATCGGCTCCGATAAAAGGCAAGCTGTCACGTGAATCACCAAAAGTGCCATTCCACTCAAATTCGATCGGCGCCTGCAGTTGAGGAAAAAGAGCCTGCATCTTTTCAAGCAGCTTATGGCTCCGTTTCATTCTCTCTTTATCGCTATGTAGCGGCTGCTCGATCTCTTCATCCAATCCGCCAACGACGACTCGCCCATCTATGGTTGTACGCATGTATAAGTAGGGACGTGCGGTTTCCCACACTAGATATCGCTCATGCCAGCTTTGGAGATCGTGCTGGACACCGGTAACGATCACGAATGAGCGATTCAGCTCGGCTTTAATCAGTTTGCCGCGCAGCTCTTCAGGCTCATATCCAACCGCGTAGACGACATGCTCAGCCTCTATCTCACAGCCATTCGCTGTTCTTAGCAGGTGAAGCCCATTCGGGAGGGTCTCATGTGCGACTACGTCGGTATTCTCGTGAATCTCGAGACCGGCGCGGGCCGCAGCGTCTGCAACTGCGTTAACGAATTGAAATGGATTGACCTCCGCATCGCCATGAGCCACGATTGCCCCCGATTTGCGGAAGGGGAAATGAGCCTCGATTTGCTCAGGCGTCCAGAACTCAACATCCAAGCCGCAAGCGCTTAATGCCTCGAATTCTTTCTTTAGCTTGGGTAAGTCTTGCTCTGTTGAAGCATAATAGAGGCTGCTTCTCCTGATAAAGCCTACGTCAGCCGGGAGGCTTCTCGCTGCTTCTTCAAGCGAATCCACGGCATCCTTGCATGCTCTATAGAAGAGCTGCGCATCATGCTCACCGATTTGGTCGATCAAATCGGTGAGCATGATGTCATTGCAGAACTGAAGCAAGCCGGTATTGGCGGAAGTGCTTCCGCCTGCAACCTGGCCGCGCTCAAGCATAACCGTGCTTAGTCCGTTCTTCACGAATTCGGCTCCGCAAATCGTTCCAGACATGCCGCCGCCTATGATCGCGACCTGCGTTTTCTTGTTTGTTTGCAGCGGCTCATATTCCAACGCATCGTTTAATGTAACCGGCCAATATAGTTTCCCGGTATGTAGTTCCTTCATGGTTCATCACTCCTTAAGGTAGTATTACCCGAATTGACGAATATGAAGCGGGCGGAAGACCATACTAGAGCATGCCGGAAATCGATACATTTAATCGGATAAGCTCTTCATGGCATTGCGATAGGCTGTAGGGGATTGTCCGTAAAGCCGGCGGAATTGCTTGGAGAAATAAAGCGCATCCTGCAAACCTACCGAAGCTGAGATTTGTTCAATGGTCAGCTCGGGCCGCTCGCGAAGCATATGCCTGGCTTTGTCGATGCGTAGCTTAAGCAAGAAGGAGACAGGCGATTGCCCGGTCCGTTGCTTGAATAGACGAGACAGGTAAGCTCTATTATACCCAAGTGACTCGGCCATTTGGGCAATGGAGACTGGATGCGCGTACTGGGTCGATAAATAATGGACAACCTGCTGCAGCAAACGATCTCCCTCTGCCTGTCCGCTGTTCAGTGAGTCGCCGCTTGAAGCATGCAGCATTACCTTGTACTCGGCCATCAGCAGCTGCAGGTAGCCAGCAGCCTTCATGTCCGCTGCGGCACCGCCTCGCCGGAACGTTTCAAAGATTTGGCGAAACAGCGCTCCCGTCCGGCGCTTGTCAGGCGTGAATACAACCTGGCGTCCTTCCGCGAAGCCAGCAGCGGCAACTAGGTCGGATGCTTGCGTACCTTTAAAAGCGACCCAGCGATACCGCCACGGATATTCGCTGTCGGACTCGTAGCTGATCAGTTGCTCCGGTTCAATCAGAAAGGTATGGCTCGCATGCAGCTCATGCTTGATGCCGTCGCATATGAAATGACCCTTCCCTTCTAGAACGGTATGCATCAAATAGAAGTCGTAAACTTTCGGTCCAAGCCGGTGGAGTGGCTTTGTCTGGCTTTCGCCGGCGAAGAGCACATTAAGCGGCAAGGCGTCGCTGAGGGCGATAACCGGGTTGGAGGCAACCGTATACATATCCTGATGCATTTTACTTTACACCTGCTTTATAATGAAATAGGAATGTGAACGAATGTAGGTTTTACACTATCATAGCATGTCTGGTTAAGGCATGAGAAGTCACATAAATCCATATAAAAAGCATTTGGCGCCATTTCGTTTTATCCCTCATTACCTTATACTGAAGTTGCAATCAACACACACTACATTGATAAAAAGGAACGTGATAGCAAATGGCAAACATTGACGCGCTAACACAGCAATTCATACAGCAATACGGCGGAGAAGCGGGCGACATCGCCGTGTTCCATGCTCCGGGCCGTGTAAATCTAATTGGCGAGCATACCGATTATAACGGCGGTTATGTATTTCCGGCGGCTCTGACCTTCGGAACGACGCTGCTTGTCCGCAAGCGCGCAGACAACCAGCTTGGCCTAGCGACAACCAACTTCCCATCGTCCAAGAGTTTTTCGATCGATTCCATCGTGTATGACGAAGCGGATGACTGGATGAACTATCCGAAGGGCATCGTCTATGAGCTTCAACAAACAGGCGTGCAATTCAGCAGCGGCTATGACCTGCTCTATCATGGCGAGATTCCAAACGGCGCAGGACTATCCTCGTCTGCTTCCATCGAAGTCGTTACGGCATTCGCGCTGCAAACGCTCGAAGGCCTTGAGACCGATAAGGTGAAAATCGCGCTGCTCTCCCAAAAATCGGAGAACGAGTTCAATGGCGTGCAATGCGGCATTATGGACCAGTTCGCCGTGGCAAACGGAAAGAAGGATCACGCGATCCTATTGATGTGCGACACGCTTGAATATGACCTGATTCCTTTCGATTCTGGAAACTACAAGCTCGTAATCGGAAACACGAACAAGCGCCGCGGTCTTGTTGACTCGGCCTATAACGAGCGACGTGCTCAGTGCGAGCAAGCGGTTGTTGATTTGCAAGCAGCATTCCCAGATATTACACTGCTTGGCCAATTGAGCCTGGAGCAATTCAATTCCGCCAAACATTTGATCAAGGATGCAACGGTTCAAAAACGCGCTCAGCACGTTGTAGAAGAAATCGACCGCGTCCTTCAATCGATCAAAGCGCTCAAAGCCAATAATCTTGCAGAGTTCGGCAAGCTGATGAATGGCTCGCATGACTCGTTGCGCGACCTTTATGAAGTAACAGGCGACGAGCTTGACGCGATGGTTGCGGCAGCGCGCCAGGTGCCGGGCGTTCTAGGTTCCCGTATGACGGGCGCAGGCTTCGGTGGCTGTACGGTTTCCCTTGTGCATGAAGACAGCATTGATGCGTTCCAAGAAGAAGTGGGCCGTAAATACAACGAAGCGACGGGCTTAACGGCTGATTTCTATGTATGCACAATCGGCAATGGCGTAGAACGTCTCGTCTAAAAGATACAGGTACAAACGAATTGAGAGGGGAAATGAATCATGGCCGTTTTAGTAACTGGCGGAGCGGGCTATATTGGCTCGCATGCGGTAGCAGCTCTTCAGGAGCGCGGAGAAGAAATTGTAATCGTCGATAATATGCAGCAGGGACATCGCAAAGCATTGCTTGGAGGCAAGCTCTATGAGGGCGACCTTCGCGATGCGGCATTCATGGACACGGTATTCCAAGAAAATGAAATCGATGCGGTTATTCACTTCGCTGCGAATTCACTCGTAGGCGAAAGCATGAAGGATCCGGGCAAATATTATCACAACAACGTATTCGGTACGCTATGCTTATTGGAGAAAATGAATGAATACAATGTTCGCAAAATCGTTTTCTCGTCAACGGCAGCGACCTACGGCGAGCCGGAGAACGTGCCGATCGACGAGTATGATCGTACGTTACCGACCAATGCTTATGGCGAAACGAAGCTGGCTATGGAAAAAATGATGAAATGGTTCGACGTGGCTCATAACATCAAATTCGTGTCGCTTCGTTATTTCAATGCGGCTGGAGCGCATGAAAGCGGGAAAATCGGGGAGGATCACAGCCCGGAGACGCACTTGATTCCAATCGTTCTTCAAGCAGCGCTAGGTCAGCGTCCGCACATCTCCGTATTCGGAGAGGATTATGAGACAGCGGACGGCACGTGCATCCGCGATTACATTCATGTAAGCGACCTTGCGGATGCGCATGTGCTTGCCGTAGACCGCCTGCGCGGCGGTGCCGACAGCGCGGTCTATAACCTTGGCAATGGAACGGGCTTCTCCGTTAAGCAAGTGATTGAGATTGCGCGTGCCGTTACTGGGAAAGAAATTCCTGCGGTATTCGAAGCTCGCCGTGCAGGAGACCCTGCGACGCTCGTTGCTTCGTCAGACCGTGCACGCAAAGAGCTCGGCTGGAATCCGAAACGCGACAAGCTGGAGGATATCATTAAGAGCGCTTGGAGCTGGCATGAAGCGAATCCAAACGGCTATGGCGACAAGTAGGAAACGGGCATAACGGAAAGGGGCAACAACAAGTGTCAAAACAACAACAAGCGCAATCCGCACAAGAAGTGCTGGTTCTAATAGAAAGATTGCTGCAATTTGCAGAACAGCGCAAGCTGCTTGTGGACCAATTGGACGCGCATGCGGCAAGAAATCAACTGCTCGATTTGTTCGGCTTCACTGAAGCATTCGAAGGAGAAGTTATCGCTGAGCAATTGGACAGCGCGGTTCCGCTTCTTGAGCCGCTGCTCGATTATGGCTTTGCAATTGGATTGATTCCAGATAACACGGCGACTTATCGTGATCTTCTCGATGCACGCATCATGGGCATGCTGTTGCCGCGTCCATCCGAAGCGAACGTTTCGTTCCAGCGCACGGCGAAGGAGGAGGGGCTGAAGGCTGCTACGGATGCGTTCTACAACCTCAGCATCGACTCCAACTATATTCGAATGGACCGCATCCGCAAAAACCTTTACTGGCTGCATGACACGGAGTTCGGCAAGCTTGAGATTACGATTAATCTATCGAAGCCGGAGAAAGACCCGAAGGAAATTGCGCTGCTCAAAACGATGCCGCAAGCGAAATATCCGAAGTGTCTGCTCTGTATCGAGAATGTCGGCTATGCAGGAAGGCCGGATCATCCTGCTCGCCAAAATCTACGCGTATTGCCGCTGACACTTCAGAATGAACAGTGGTATTTCCAATATTCTCCATACGTATATTACAATGAGCACAGCATCATATTCAAAGGCGTGCATGAGCCGATGGTTATTTCCCATTCGTCCTTTGCGCGGCTGCTGGATTTCGTTGAGCTGTTCCCGCATTACTTCATAGGCTCCAACGCTGATTTGCCAATCGTTGGCGGGTCCATACTCAGCCATGATCACTTCCAAGGTGGAAGGCATGTGTTCCCGATGGAGGCTGCTTCTACGGACACCCTGTTCGTTGATCCGAAGCTGCCTGGCGTGCGCTTTGGCATCGTGAACTGGCCGATGTCTGTCGTACGTATTAACGGCTCCTCCAAAGCAGACGTGCATAGCGCGGCCTGTCGGATGCTCGATGAATGGCGTGCATACAGCGACGAATCGGCTGACGTGCTGGCATTCACGGAAGAAGAGGGCGGTAAGCGAACGCCTCACAACACGATCACGCCGATTGCCCGTTTAAGGGACAATGGAGAATACGAGATCGATCTGGTGCTTCGCAACAATCGCACAAGCGAGGAGCATCCGGATGGTATCTTCCATCCGCACAAGCATCTGCACCATATTAAGAAAGAGAATATCGGATTAATCGAGGTTATGGGGCTTGCGGTGCTGCCTGGACGTTTGAAGGATGAGCTGGGACAAATCGCGGCTTATCTGACAGAAGCTTCCTCTGCTGATCCTATAGCTCTTCAGACAGCGGAGCATCCGCTTCATCACCACGCGGGCTGGCTGCTATCGCTTATCGAGCGATTCGGCACGGCAAACTCGGCTGATCAAGCCAAAGCTATCGTCGAATCCGAGACGGGCGCCAAATTCCTTGATGTGCTGAAGGATGCTGGCGTATATAAACGAACACAAGCCGGCACAGCGGCATTTGAGCGATTTTTAACGTCGATTGGGCTTCAGAAAGCTTAAGACAGCTAAACCTCCATACCTACAGCTTGCTAAGCGTGGGTATGGAGGTTTTCTTTTTTAACTGCATTTTATAAACAAGATTTATATTTATGAAATGTGAAATTATATTAATTTGTAAAGTGACAAAATTTATGGTATTTTTTATATGATAAACAAAGCAATATGAATTATTATTTTTATAACTCTATAAACTATTTATCGGAGGGGTCAAGATGTCCGAAAAAATGCTGCCGCTGGACGACTTTTTGCAGCTGAGCACTGACGAGCAAGTAGAGAAGCTTAAACGCTGGAAGATGGATTATACGCTTAAGGATATCCGCGAGGCTTGGAATTTCAAGCACTCTGCGCAATATTACATGCTGTTGAAGAAGCTGCGTATCTATGAAAGAGTTGTGAATAAATCAGATAAGTTTTACCCTGTTCAGGAGCAGCTGATTGCACGTGCGAACGCTGGCGGTGATCGTGGGTGGGGCGGTTCTAATGCACTGTCAGAGCGCAAACTGCCTGCAGACAGCTTTGACTATCATTTGAATATGACCTTGAGCGGTCCGGAGCTTGCGGATAAGCTGGAGCGGATTGCCCATTTCCTTAAAGGCGAGCATAAAGACGTTTCTATAAAGCTTTCGATCGTAGGCGTAGAAGCGGAAGAGGAAGAACAGAATTAGTTGATTGCCGAAAAGAACCGAGCTAGGCGCAGTTGCCAGGCTCGGTTCTTCTTTTGTCGCAATATGAAAATAAATGTCTGATACTGGAATATATTGTTTTAAAATGTTCTTATTGAATGCGGAGCTTGCCAAGCTCGGATACCAAGGCTTCAACTTCACTTATGCTGAACTTTTCCTTGGAAGCGACTACCTCATATAGGTCTCTTATATCTTCATATTTGCCGAGGTCAAAGTTGGAAGCTTGCATAGCGGCAGCGGAAGCCATTTTGAGCTTCGTTTTGATGACATCGATCATAAACTCGACGTTTTCTTGGGTTTGCTGGTCTAAATTAGTCATGGAGTGCCTCCCGATTGGTATTCGAGCCGAAAAGGTCTCGAAGGATATGGTTTTCTCGTACGTATTTGCAATGCTGCAATTGTATCATGTTTCAATCGGCAATGACCACAAATTGAACAGGATCTTAAAATTGGATACAATTAGACAGAAATGAAAAGTATACGATCACAGGGCAGGTGCACGGCCACGGAACAGCTAACGAAGTTCGAAATAGAACCCTTTCTTGCATCCATTGCAGCAAGGCACAGAGATCGCGACAGCATCGTATTCGTATGTATCGGCAGTGACCGGTCATCCGGCGATTCCTTGGGGCCGCTCATCGGAAGCATGCTCAGGGAGCGCGGCTGGAAGCAGGTGATTGGAACCTTGCAACAGCCATGCGATGCACATGCTGTAGAGCAGGCAGTGCAAGCCGTTCCAAAGGAAGCGACGGTAATCGCAATCGATGCCTGTTTGGGCAAGCCAGCCTCTATTGGCCGCTTTTTAGTAGCGGAAGGCCCGCTTCAGCCAGGCAAAGCAATCGGCCGCAGGCTGCCACCGATAGGCCAGTTCAGTATCGCTGGCGTCGTTAACGCGAACGGGCCTAAAGCCTATTGGATGCTTCAGACGACATCCCTTTACCAAGTCATGCGCATGGCACGCGATGCGGTAGACGCAATTGAGGCAGCATGGAGTACGGAAAAGGAACAAGGCAAGGCGCATGACAATGAATGGAAAATCCCGCTTGTATAAAGGAGTTTGAGAAATATGGGTAAAGAAGATGCTTTGAAAGTAGATTCAATCGCACAGCGCAAGGTATTGCTTAATAACGGCTTAGAGCTTGCATATTATGATTCGCATCCTCATGACGGAGGTGCAGCCGACGATATTACAGAGGTTGTTGTATTGCTGCACGGCTATTGCGGCAGCTCCGCCTATTGGGAGCAAATCGTAGAGGAGCTGGAGCAAACGGTACGTATCCTTGCACCGGACGCTCGCGGCCATGGCAGAAGCTCAGCGCCTGATGAAGAAGTCTATACGATGGAGAAATATGCGGACGATGTTGCGGAGCTGCTCATCAAGCTAAACGTCCATAACGCGGTACTGCTAGGCCACTCTTTGGGCGGCTATATCACCTTGGCATTCGCCGAGAAATACAGCAAGAAGCTGTCTGCTTTTGGACTTATACATTCGACAGCGCTGCCAGATGGCGAGGCAGCGAAGGATAACCGGGATAAAGCCGTTGCGGCATTGGAGCAGCACGGCGTGCCTGCTTTCATTGATGGCTTAATTCCTAAGCTTTTTGCTCCTGCTAATCTAGAAGCGCTGCAAGGCGAGGTTGAGCGCGGCAAAGAAATCGGATATGGCACATCTCTGCGAGGCTCAGTGGCGACAGCTAAAGGGATGAAGGCCAGGGAAGACCGCAAGCATGTCATAGAGCAGTCGGAGCTGCCTGTGCTGCTCGTAGCTGGCGCAAATGACAAAGTGATTCCGCTAGAGAGCGCGTTTGCGGCAGCTAACGCCCAAACTACAAAGGTACAGCTTGACAGTGCCGGCCATATGGGAATGGTCGAGCAGCCTAAGGCATTGATTGCGGCGATCCGCAGCTTCGTGAGCGCCAAGCAGTAGCAGGCAAGGCGAGGGGGAACCAGATGTTTCAACGCGACTATTTCATGCGAATGATAGAACAAATGACCGAAGCGGTTGGCCAAATATTAAATCTTAGGCGCGAGCGCAAGCATGAGGATGCGCTGCTCTTCATCGATGAGCTGCTCGACAAAAAGTTCCGACTAAGCAGCAAGCTGATTCGATCCTTGTCTGACGAGGATTTAATGAAAATGATGACAACGAACGGGCTATTGGAAACGGACCACCTGCAAGCGATCGCCTTGTTAATGAAACAGGAAGCAGAGGTCAATGCGGAGCTGGGACGCGAGGACGAGAGTTTCTTGGCTTATTTGAAATCCCTTCACCTCTTTGTGAGATTAGCGCTTGCCGGCGCAGAGCCAACGTTTGCCGAGCCTCGCGAGATGATCAAGGAGCTGCAGGACAAGCTCCTTCCTTATGAGCTGCCCATAAAGTCCAAACGGCTGCTATTGGAGTGGAATGTGGAGGAAGGCCGATTCGACTCTGCTGAGAACCTCATGCATGAGCTGCTTGAGGATAACGCGCTGGGGCTGGCGGAGGCAGAGGCCATTTATCGGCGAATGCTCCTGCATACTGACAGTGCGCTTGAGGCAGGCGGGCTGCCGCGGGAGGAAATAATGCTAGGGCTTGAATCATTATCGGGACATCATGACGTATAACCGGCTAAGCGCGAAGCGGCGTTTAGCTATATTAAGGGCTAGGAGTGAGACAGCATCATGACAGAACAATGGCAGCAAGACATCGCTGGCTGGATCGGCGGCAAGGCGCTGCTGCAAGCATCGCTAAGCCAGCCAAAACGCAAGGATGGTACCGCAGCGCCAAAAACAATTATTCGTCCTATCGAGATGAAGAATGGTCTGTTCTACCAATTCGAATACCATTTCGCCAATAAAGTGACGCATGATAATATTGCAGCGCCCGAGGCAGGCGAGCGAATGATCGCTTTACTGCAGGATCACTACAGGCAAGCCCTTATCAAAACATCTGACGCGGATGTTCAGCTGCTCTTTAACAAAAAAGGCAAAGCTGCGATTCTGAAGAGGCCTCCGACCGGAGATGCTCAAAAAAGCGTACAGCAGCATAACAGGCAGAAGCAGCGCGTGCTTGCCGAGGGCAAGGCGGCTCCGTTTCTTGTTGAGCTCGGCATCATGACGCCGGAAGGCCTGGTCCACGCCAAGAAGCAGGATAAATATAAACAAATTAATCGCTTTCTTGAAATGGTAACGGATGTGCTTGCATATTTGCCGAAGGACAAAGAGCTGACGATTGTCGACTTTGGCTGTGGGAAATCGTATTTGACGTTTGCGCTTTATCATCTGCTTGCCATCGAACAGCAGCGCAATATTCGCATTATCGGTCTTGATCTGAAGGCGGATGTTATCGCATTCTGCTCCGAGCTTTCGGAGAAGCTGGGCTATGACAAGCTGAAATTTCTAGTCGGCGATATCGCTGATTATGAGGAGCTCCACGAAGCGGATATGGTGGTTACGCTGCATGCCTGTGATACGGCGACAGATGCGGCGCTGGCGAAGGCGGTCAATTGGGGAGCTTCCGTTATTATGTCGGTTCCATGCTGCCAGCACGAGCTGTTTAAGCAGGTAAGCAATGACGTTCTTGCACCGCTGCTTTCTCAAGGACTGCTGAAGGAGCGCTTCTCGGCGCTTGCTACCGACGCTGCCCGCGGAACCCTGCTGGAGGTACTTGGGTATAAGGTTCAAATGCTGGAGTTTGTAGACCCGGAGCATACGCCCAAAAACCTGCTTATTCGGGCAGTGAGATCCGAGGAGCAGAAGCCTTCGTTGAAGAAATGGGAGCAATATAAGCAATTCCGCCAATTTCTGAGCATTTCTCCTTCCTTAGAGCATATGCTTGAAGGGCGTTGGCCTGAGTCTAGATCTGAATAAGGCATGAAAATCGATCGTTAAACATTGAGATTTTTGATATTAAGCAATTGTCGATGGAATTAACATTTGATACAATGGAAGAAGATGGCTATCTAATGAATGGGTGAACCGTAATGGAATGGATGATCTGGCTAGACTTTAGTATGTTTCTAGTGCTGCTCGGCTTGTTTTTCTACGTGTTTGCCACAAGCACCGTCACGGTACTGCATCGCATATACCTTTTTCTGCACGTCGTCTTTATGAGCTGGACCTTCTCGCAATTTGCTGCGCAAACGGTCAATTCAGCCAGCTTCAAGCTATTTTACCTCTCCGCTTCTTACATAGGGCTCTCTCTGCTTGGGCTCGGATGGTTTGCCTTTATTCTCTTTCTCACCGGCCAATCGTATGTGATACGAAAGAGCCGGTTGTTCGTTTTGGCGGTTCCTGCACTTATATCGGTGGCCGCGGTTGTCGCAAACCCAAACGGCATGTTTCTGAGCATTAACGAAAAGCTTAGTCCGCTCAAGCAGCTTCAGCATGGTCCGTTATATTGGATTATGATCGTGCAGCTCATTCTTTACGTATCGGTCTCGTTTATCGTGATGTTCTACAAGCTTCGCGGAGAAAACTCCGATCGGCAGCGCACGGTAATCAAGACAGCCTTAATCGGTATGATTGTATTGGTTGCTTTCGCCTTTGCGGATTTAATCGTGAATATCATCCTAATTGAAGAAATTAATCGGTATATACCACTCATTTCGGTAGGAATGGCGTTTGCAGCCATTTATTTGGTACATGCCATTCGGAGACATAAGGTGCTTGATATCATCCAAACGGTCCAAAGAGATGTCATGAACACGATGTCGATGGGCATTATCGTATTGGATGAATACGATATCATTATTGAGTTGAACAAGGTCATTAAGCCGATCTTCCGGCTGAGAATCGGCGACAAATTCAACCCCGCTATTCTAGGGCCGCAATTCAAGGGAGAAGTTACCCGGGAATTCATGGCATTTTTCGAAGAGCAGCGGAAACGTCCTTTGGATAGACTGGAAATTGAAATTGCCATAACCTATGATAAGTATCGCCATGTTATCGTTCAGTCTGCACCGATTCTCAATCACAAAAAAACGCCGGTCGGAAGGGTGCTGACCTTTCAGGACGTGACTGAGCTTCGCATGCTGGTAGAGGAAACGAACAGCCAGAACGAACAGCTTCATGATCGCAACCGGGATTTGCTTATTATGCAGGACGAGCTGTTCCAAGCGAATAAGAAGCTGGAGCAAATGGCGATAACCGACGGCTTGACGGGCTGCTTCAACCGTCGTTATCTGCTCCATCAGCTGGAGCAAGAGGTCGTAGCGAACATCCGCTACGGCATCCCTTTTTCTATCTTCCTATTTGATCTGGACCATTTCAAATCAATCAACGACAAGTACGGGCATTTGGTAGGGGATGAAGTGCTTTGCGGTACTGTCGATGCTGTTCGCGGGTCGCTTCGGTTCACGGATATCCTCGCTCGCTACGGCGGCGAGGAGTTTACCGTTTATTTGCCGCATACGAATCGGGAGCAGGCAGATATCATTGCCGAGCTGCTTATGGAATCCGTCGAGCAGAACAAAATCAGCACGGGAATCGGCGAGCCGCCGGTATCGGTTACGATTAGCATGGGCGTCATTTCGATCGAGCATTTCGAGCCGGCTGACCTAGCCGATCCGAAAGCTTTCCTGCGGGAGCTGTTGGCCCAGGCCGATGCAGCCTTATATGAAGCGAAATATAACGGACGCAATCGAATCGTGAAACGGAAATTAGCCTAGTGGCCTGAACAATTTGTTCAGGCTTTTTTCAATGGGATCGGCATAGTCAGTCGAAGATAGTTCTGCTAAAATAGATGCTATCCGGTTACAAGCGCTAAACTATCGAAGGCGGGAACTAATCTAATGAGAAAAGTGCAAATTGGAATGGTCAAGCCGGGAGACAAGGTGGCAAAGCCCATATTTCAGGAAAACGGAAACGTTCTTCTGGGAGAAGGGGTGGAGCTGAACGATCGTTATATTGATCGATTGCGTAACTTAGGCATTGACTTTCTGTTCATAGAGGATGGAATGACAGCGGATATTATCCCCGAGGATGCGATCCGCGAAGAAACGCGGAAGCAGGCAGTCGATACCATTTATAAGACGATGAACTCCTTCAAAGACCAGACCGTATCGAAGGGAAGAACCATTGCGCCTGATATGGGGCGGAATTTTCGGGCGGTATTCGGGCAAATTATGCAGGACCTGGCAACAAGGCCTAATATGCTCGTGAATTTATCAAGCATCCATGCAATGGACGGTTATTTGTTTCAGCATTCCTTTAATGTAGCGGTGCTCGCGGGCATTATGGGCATAGCGAAGGGATTTAATCGCAATCAGCTTGAAGAGCTTGGGATCGGCGCTCTTTTGTTTGATATCGGCATGACAAAAGTCCCGGCCAAGCTGCTGAATCAAACGAGAGCGTTCACCGTGGAAGAACATAAGGTTGTGGAGGCGCATGCGAAGGACGGCTTCGATATTCTGCGGAAGTATCATGATATATCGATCGTCTCCGCCCATTGCGCGCTTCAGCATCATGAACGCTACAACGGCTCGGGTTATCCGAGAGGATTAAAGGAAAACGATATACACATTTTCGGCCAAATCGTGGGCTTGGCGGATACGTTTGACGCCTTAACCTCGCCTCGGCCCTATCGAAAGAGGTACACGGCGAGCGAAGCAATCGAGTTTTTGTTTGCTGCAGGAGGCACATTTTTTGATTTGGACCTAATTAAGCTGTTCTGCAGGCATATATCGATTTATCCGGTTGCGACCTCGCTGCTGCTAAGTACGGGGCAGGTCGGCGTCGTAACGGAAAACAATGAGCTGGCGGTTCACCGTCCTCGCGTACGCATCATCATGGAGGCGAACGGAACGATGCCGGTTTCGCCCTATGAGCTGGAGCTGAAGGACGAGCTCCATATCACAATCGTCAAGGAACTATAAGTTTATGAAGCTATCGATTTAGGCATAGGACATAGGGGGAAGACCATACCAAAGCTTCCAATCTCGCATAGTTTAATATAAATGCGGGAAGGAGTGATAGTATGGCAAATCGTGCAAGACCCCCCTTGTTCAATCCGAAAAACGTCAATAAGGTTTTACTCAAAAAACCGTCGCCGGGCAGCCAGCAAAGCGGTCCGACCTTTAACCGTTTGACGGTGCTATGGGTAGACAACCGCGGCGTTCCCTTTAATACAACCGGCTTCAATGCAGCGTTATTTAGAGGCAATACGCTCGTTCAGACGGCCTTTTTCGATCGGTTCGGAGTCGTGTTTTTTAGCGCCGTTTCGACATTGACAACTGTTAATTATACCATTCAGGTTTATGACAGCTTCGGTAGAGTTTATCGGACGAAATCGATACCTGCGGGCGTTGAGGCGTTCTCGGTTATCGGCTAAGAAACATGAGAGAGAAGCCTTCCATCCCGGCAGCCACTAACTGCCGAGCTGGGAGGTTTCTTTTTGCAATAATAGTAGAGTTGCTTTATATCTGATAGCGTTTAAGGTAAAATAATGAGAAAAAGAGCTAGCAGGGGATGTGAGTTCACTTATGGGTTCATTACAGCACCATAGGCTTTCGAAGCTCGAACTGTTTAAAAGGGTGTTGTTTATTACGCTAGGCGCAGCACTGGTATCGGTTGGGCTGGAGATTTTTCTAGTGCCTAATCATATTATTGACGGGGGTATCGTTGGGATATCGATAATGGCGTCCCATTTGTCATCGCTTCCGCTCGGACTTTTTCTATTCTTATTGAATCTGCCTTTTTTGTTTCTGGGCTATAAGCAAATCGGCAAAACCTTCGCGCTTTCGACATTGTACGGCGTATCGGTCATGTCGCTAGGGACGTTTCTGCTTCATCCGGTACCGCCGCTGACGGTAGAACCGTTTTTAGCAGCTATATTTGGCGGCGTCATATTAGGCATCGGAGTCGGCATGGTTATTCGATTCGGAGGCTCGCTTGACGGGACTGAGATCGTAGCGATTCTGTTTAACAAACGTTTGCCGTTCTCGGTTGGCGAGACTGTTATGTTTTTCAATTTATTTATTCTGGGCAGCGCAGGCTTCGTATTCGGATGGGATCGGGCAATGTATTCGCTCATCGCGTATTATATTGCGTTTAGACTGATTGATGTGACGATCGAAGGCTTTGATGAATCCAAGGCAGTATGGATCATCAGCGAGGAAGCAAAGGAAATCGGAGCGGCGATTATGAGCCGGCTTGGACGCGGCGTAACTTATTTGCATGGGGAGGGCGGCTTTACCGGCGGCAGCAAACGCGTAATCTTCTGCGTGATTACGCGGCTGGAGGAAGCGAAGATGAAATCCATTGTGCATGAGCTTGATCCTGTGGCGTTTCTCGCCGTCGGCAATATTCACGATGTGAAGGGCGGACGGTTTAAGAAACGCGATATTCACTAATGATGATAGTAGCCGATGCACGCAGATGATGAAGCAGGCAGCTTCTGCCTATTGTATTGGAATGAAGGAGTGCGGCGCTGTGGATGAGTTTGCGAGTATACGTCATTGGACAACCGAGAGGCAAGGGCAAGACTGGCAGCGGCGGCGCGGCGTTGTGACGGGCATCGGCGACGATACCGCCGTCGTCGATGCAGCGTTGGCGGAGGATGGCGTAGCCTCGCCGAAGCGGCTGCTGCTGGCGGTCGACACGATGGTGGAGACCGTCCACTTTAAGCAGTCGACGATGCGGGACGCGGATGTCGGCTACAAGGCGCTTGCAGCGAACATCAGCGATATTGCCGCGATGGGAGGCGTGCCTTTGCATGCGCTCGTCTCGGTCAGCGTACCGCCCGCGTATACGCCTGAGCGGATGCGAAAGCTGTACGATGGGCTGTACGAGTGCGCCGAGCGCTACGGGGTTGCGATCGTAGGCGGCGATACGACGTCGTCGCCGGGGCAGTTGGTTGTCGCCGTTACGGTGACGGGAACCGTGGAGGCGGGGCGTGAGCTGCTTCGCTCGGGCGCGCAGCCGGGCGATGCGGTGTTTGTGACCGGCGCTGTCGGGAAGTCGGCGGCGGGGCTGCATGCGCTGCTGGCGCAGGAGGGGGAACAGCGAGCGGGTGAGAGACTGTCCCCAGCCGAATTCAGCGAGACAGGGGAAGAGCTGTTGGTGCTTGCCCATCAACGGCCTAACCCCTCGGTGCGTGCTGGGAGGCTGCTGCAAGAGCGTGGTAGCTGCCGGTCGCTTAACGATGTCAGCGATGGTCTTGCAAGCGAAGCTTGGGAAATCGCAGAGGCGTCCAAGCTTCGCCTCGTTCTGAACGAAGCGCTGCTTCCGAGAAGCGGCAGCCTGGCAGCTTATGCGGCTAGAGTCGGCATCGATCCGCTTGAATGGATGCTTTATGGCGGCGAGGATTACGTGCTTCTTGGTACGATGGATAGTCAGGATGCGGACAATATGCGAGCAGCCTTTCATGAGGAGGGTCTTCCCTTTTTTATTATCGGGGAAACCGAAGAAGGTGAGCCTGGCGTTGTGCTGGCAAGCGGTAAGCCGTCGCATGGGGATAAGCGCGGGCCATCAACTCATTCGTGCAGAAGAATAGAGCTTAAGAAACGCGGTTACAATCATTTCTAGTTATGAACGGGTGAATGAAACTTGGAGCAGCAGATCAGTCAGGCCATATGGATGGCACATACGGAGCAGGATACGATTGCTTTAGCCGAGCTGCTGGCAGCTTGGGTAAAGCCAGGTGTGATCCTCGCTTTAGACGGGGATTTAGGCGCTGGTAAAACGCGGTTTTCGCAAGCGTTTGCGAAAGCCATCGGTGTAAAGGGCATCGTGAATAGTCCGACCTTTACCATCATTAAGGAATACGAAGGGGAATGTCTTCCCTTTTATCATATGGATGTATATAGGCTTTCACAGGATGAAGCGGATGAGCTTGGACTGGATGACTATTTTTTTGGCGATGGGGTTACGATCGTGGAATGGGCTAGCTTGATTAAAGAGCTGCTTCCAGCCGAGCGGCTGGAGCTCTATATCGAGCACCTTGGCGATGAGGCTCGCCGCATACAGGTAACTGGAATTGGTGAAGGGTATGCGAGCTGGTGCCGTGCCATAAATGAGATGGGAGCAGGCAGATGACAACAGAACAGATGCGCCATAAGGGAATAATATTGGCTTTGGATACGTCAACGGCTTCTATGGCAGCAGCTGTCGTGAAGGGCGAAGAGGTACTTGCAGAAATACAGACGTTAGCCGAACGCAACCATTCGGTGCATGTTGTTACGCATATAAAGGAAATGCTGCGTGAATGCGATATTAACGAAGCAGATATTGAAGCGATAGCGGTTGGAAATGGGCCAGGCTCCTACACGGGAATGCGAATCGCAGTCTCGGTAGCGAAGACGCTTGCTTGGGTTTGGAACAAGCCTTTAGTCGGCGTATCCAGCCTGGAGGCGCTGGCTTTTGGCGCATGGCATCAAAATTTGGAACCCCGATCAGAGATTCCTGTGAATGCAGAGGAAGAGCATTGGGTTATTCCGATTATGGACGCGCGCCGGGGGCAAGTCTACTCATCCGGATTTTCGATGGATGGACAATCGCAGTGGAGCCGCTGGCTCGAAGACGGTGTTAGGCTTATGAAGGATTTAGTGGATAAGCTTGAACAGTTATTGCTGGAGCAGAAGGATTCGGTTCGGAGTATCGCTTTAATCGGCGACCTGTCCCTTCATGAACAGGAGGCTGCGCGTTTGCAGCAGATTGGCGAAGCGGCAGGCGTGGCAGTCAAGCTGCAGCCTTTCATCCAAGAGGGGCAATGGGTTGCTAAGTTAGGGCACATGAAGCTGGAAGCCGGCTTGACGGAGGATCCGCACACCTTTATTCCTAACTATACCCAGCTTACAGAGGCAGAAGTCGTCTGGAAAGCGAAGCAGGAGGGTGGGACAAAGCAATGACAGTCGATGTGAACGAGCTCATTTATCGTACGATGACTATGGCGGATATTCCCGCAATCGTCGATATTGAGCACGAAGCCTTTACGAGCCCATGGACGGCAGAGGCGTTTACAAATGAGCTAATGAACAACTTATTTGCCCGTTATATGATTATGGAATACGAGGAGCAAATTATAGGCTACGGCGGCATGTGGATTATTATGGATGAAGCACATGTTACGAATATCGCAGTTAGATCGGATTTTCGCGGGCAAGGTCTCGGTAGCTGCCTCCTTTCTGAGCTGCAGCGGACGGCGGTGTTTTTCGGTGCGGCCAAAATGACGCTGGAGGTCCGCCCATCCAACGAAATCGCACAGCAGCTTTACCGAAAATACGGGTTTGAGCCGGCTGGCATTCGTCCGCGCTATTATTCAGACAACAACGAGGATGCGCTAATTATGTGGGCGGAGCTCGACCAAGAGCGGTTGAAAGCAGGGGAGCAATGATTGTGAGTCAGTTGAACAGAGCAGACGGCATTCAGCCAATGAACGATATTATTCTAGCAATCGAGACTAGCTGCGATGAGACGTCGGCAGCGGTCATCCGCGGCGGAAAGCATATTTTGTCCAATGTGGTGTCCAGTCAGATTGAAATCCACGAGCGTTACGGGGGAGTTGTTCCCGAGATTGCTTCACGCAAGCATGTAGAGTCCATCACGCTTATTATCGAGCAGGCGGTTAAGGAATCAGGTCTTACGCTTAGAGACATGTCGGCTATCGCAGTGACGCAAGGTCCCGGTCTTGTGGGTGCTTTGCTAGTCGGTATTGTTGCGGCCAAGAGCCTATCGATGGCGCTCGATATTCCGCTTATCGGCACGCATCACATTGCGGGTCATATTTATGCGAACGAGCTTGAGCATGACATCGTGTATCCCTGCATGGCGCTTGTCGTTTCAGGAGGACATACGGAGCTTGTCCTGATGGAGAAAGAAGGCGAATTCCAAGTCGTGGGACGTACTCGGGACGATGCTGTCGGCGAAGCCTATGACAAAGTAGCGCGCGCGCTTCGTTTGCCCTATCCAGGAGGACCGCATATCGACAAGCTTGCTATCGAAGCGGAGAATACGATTGTTTTGCCTCGAGCATGGCTGGAGGCGGACAGCTATGACTTCAGCTTCAGCGGTTTGAAGTCGGCTGTGCTGGCCGTTATAAACCAGCACAGAATGAAGGGTTTGGTGCTTGATGAAGCTGCACTGGCACGGGGGTTTCAGGAGTCGGTAACCGAGGTGCTTGTCACTAAAGCGCTGCGTGCTGTCCGCCATTACGGCGCGAAGCAGCTGCTGCTCTGCGGAGGCGTTGCGGCTAACCGGGGGCTTCGCAAGGCTTTGGCAGCGAAATGCGATGCCGAAAAAATACCGCTTCTTGTTCCTTCGCATGTTTTGTGCACCGATAATGCTGCAATGATCGGCGCCGCAGCGTATCTTAAGCTGAAACGGTCGCAATTCACGGATCTTGATATGAAAGGTGATCCAGGCTTTTCGCTCGAGAGCTGGTCTGTGGACAAAGGCTGAATAAAAAAAGATTTGAAAACGGAATTGACAGACTATTTCTATGCGCATATAATAAGCAACAATACTTCACAACATAATCTCATACGCTATAAACGCAAAGAACAGGAACAGTAAAGCTTGTCCGGGAATAACGGCAGCGCGGCTTGAATGGCTTCATTCATGATTCGCTGCGGTACAGAGAGCTGCGGGATGGTGCAACGCAGTCGAAGGATGCTTGAAGCTCACCTGGGAGCGGAACAGTGGAAACGATGGCGGCCGTTTAGGAAATGCCGATTGCCATGCAGGTACATTGTTACGGTTAACCGCCGTCATAGGGTGCATGTGAGTCAACATCCGGAGTTGGCCATATGCTTAAGTTGGGCGTCCCTGCTCGTTTGCGAGCGTATGGGAGTCAACAAGGGTGGTACCGCGCGGGTCTTTTATAGCCTGTCGTCTCTTGATTCAAGAGACGACAGGCTTTTCTTGTTGTCTATGATGTGAAGCAGCTAACCATTAATCGAATGAGTTGTAACTAACATAGTGTGGAAACGCAATGAACAGGAGCAGTAGAACATAAAGCTGGCAAAACAGAGCTCGGCAATCTCAAGCTAATTGTGAGAGCTGAATTCGAACAGAGAGCTGCGGGGTGGTGCGACGCAGTCGAAGCTGAGGTTTGAATCTCGCCTGGGAGCGGAACGGTGGAAAGACTGCTTATGAGGCAGATCCCTACACCGTTACGGCTAGCCGCCGTCATCGGGCATTTAAGCGGGCATGAATCCCTGCATAAAAGCCAAGCAGCTTCCTTGTACAAGGAAGCTTCGCTGAGCAGTGCAGATCGATCTTGCCAATTAGAGTGGTACCACGGCAGCACAGGCTCGTCGTCTCTTACAAGGAGACGACGAGCCTTTTTTATATATAAGAGTTTATATGTTTTCACATATAAAAGTGCTTATATATCTCCGCGAAACGACTGCTTTTGCCACATAGGATGGCGACAGCCGTTTACGCTTGTGTACCTGGAAATGGTTCTGCCAATTCATCCTTAGGAGGAAATAACAATGACAAACGAGATGAAAAAAATTCAAATCTTTGATACGACACTACGCGATGGCGAACAATCCCCTGGAGCTTCGCTTGATCCAGAACGCAAAATTATTATTGCGCGTCAGCTTGGCAAATTAGGCATTGATGTGATTGAGCCGGGATTTCCTGTTTCGAGTCCTGGCGAGTTCGCTGCTGTCCAGCAAATTTCGCGGGAGCTGCAGCATGTTGAGATTGCTGGATTCGCAAGAGCGGTGAAGGGGGATATCGATGCTGCTGTCCAAGCGACGCAGGATGCGGCACGCAGACGGCTTCACCTCTTTATCTCTTCATCCGACATCCATCTGAACCATCAGCTGCGCAAATCGCGTGACGAGGTCATCAAGATTGCTCGTGATATGGTCGCTTACGGCAAACAATTTGTCGATGAAATCGAGTTCTCTGCCATGGACTCCACGCGTTCGGGAAGAGATTTCGTTATCCAACTTGTAGAGGCGGTCATTGCCGAAGGCGCAACGATTATCAATCTACCCGATACGCTTGGTTATGCGATGCCTGAGGAAATGAGCGAGCTGTTCCGCGCGGTACGCAGTCAAGCAAGAGGCGGCGAAACGGTACGATACAGCGCACATTGCCATAATGATCTGGGTCTTGCAGTAGCCAACAGCATCGCGGCTATCCATGGCGGGGCTACGCAAATTGAGGTGACGGTGAACGGTGTCGGTGAACGGGCAGGCAATTGCTCGCTTGAGGAGCTCGTGATGGCGATTGAAACGCGCAAGGATGCGATACAGGCCCAAACGAATATTCAAATCGGAGAGATATTTGAAACTTCACGAATGGTCAGCAGAGCCATGAACTTTCCAATCGCATTCAACAAGCCGATTGTCGGGCGCAATGCGTTCCAGCATGAGTCAGGCATCCATCAGGACGGTTTGCTGAAGAACCGCAATACGTATGAAATCATGGACCCTGAGGCGATGGGAATTCCACGCAACATGATTATTCTAGGCAAGCATTCGGGCCGTCATGCGATTAAGCATCGTCTATCGGAATTCGGCATCGATATGACAGATGTGCAGCTGCAGGATGTGTATGACAAGTTCAAGGTGAAAGCTGATGCGCAAAAAATCGTTACGGATGATGAGCTTATCCGCATAGCAGGAGAGCTGACACAAACACAGCCAGATCCATACGTGCTCGTTGATCTGCATGTACATGCGGGTACGCAGCGCTCCCGTACAGCAACAGTAACGATCCGTGAGAATGAGCATGGAGAAGAGCATTCCTACATCGCTATGGGAGCAGGCCCAATCGAGGCGGTCATCCATGCGATTCAGCAGGCAATCCCCGTAGCCGCAGAGTTCAAGGATCTGGAGCTGCACTCCCTATCGACCGGAGAGGATGCGCATGGGGAAGCTGTCGTCAGCATCGTGCATGAGCAGCAGAGGTTCCGCGGAACCTCGATCCATAACGACATTGTACTTGCTGCCGCACAGGCGTATGTGGCCGCTTGTAATCAAGCAGTGATGACAACGGGCAGCAGAGTTGTACGACCAGCAGCGAATCTAGTGGTTAATTAATTCCAAGCTTAGATGAGCCAAATGGTAAAGTGATGGGGGTGAATGTAATGAACCACATCCTTCAGTACTACAACCAATTCGATGAATGGGGGCGTCTCGATCGAGCGCCCCTTGAGTTTATAGTCAATTGGCATTTTATTAGCAGTCTGCTGCCAGCTGAAGGGCATATTCTAGATAATGGCGCCGGCCCCGGGAAATACGCAATGGAGCTTGCGAGAAGCGGCAGAAGCGTTACCATAACCGATTTGACGCCAAGATTGGTAAAATTCGCTTGTGACAAGGCAAAGGAGCTCATGCTGGAGAACCGCTTCAATGGTTTTCATGTGGCCGATGCTAAAAACCTTAGCTTATTTGGCGACGAGGCATTCACAGCATCACTCATGATGGGCCCGCTTTATCATTTGCAGGAAAGGACGGACCGGGAAAAAGCCGTCAGTGAGCTGTATAGGGTGACACAAAATGGCGGTTATGTTTTTGTTTCTTTTATGACGAGGCTGAGGCATTTGCAAAACGCATTAGCTTATCCCGAACACTGGAAGCCGACTGACAATATGGATGATATCCGTAGCTATATGGATACAGGCGTGTTTAATCATTCAGACGAGGGACGATTCACAGGCGCTTATGCTTTCACTATTAACGAAATAAAGCCGTTAATGGAAGCGAATGGATTCGAGTCCATTAAGCTTATCGGTTCATCGAGCGCAGCAGGCGCTTTGACGAGAGAGCAACTGCGTTATTGGGAAACGGCAGGCGAGCATGAATATCGAGCTTTTTTGCAGCTGCTATTCGACTATGCGGCTGATGAGCATCTACTAGGGTCATCATCGCATTTGCTCTATATCGGCAGAAGAAAATAAAGCATTATATTTTCCAAAATTAGTGTTGTGCACAAAGTTATCCACATGACCCCTCTGAATTGTGTATAAAACGCTCCAATAGGCGAAAACACTGGATTTACGAAAGGTTAACACTGTGAACGAATAGGGGATAAAATTCAAGGGCGCAAGCTGTGGATAATGTGTATAAAGTGGATAATTCCATAAGACATAAGAAAATATACCTATGAATCGACGAAATCCGCAGAAATACTACTATAATACCGTGGCACTACTGACTGAATTAACTAACAATTTATACAGAATTGTTGATATCTCTGTGGATAACGTTGAAGGGCCTATTAAACTGCGGAATCGTAGAAATAGGCCCTTTTTGTTTTGCGCTTGCGTTGCGGTCACGCAAAAATATTGCGGAAATTACTAGACAAGTTTTCGGTGAAAAAAATAGCAGCATGCGTTATCGTAAAACTATGACGCATACCAAAAACATAAATCTCACCTTAAAGCGACTCTATTAATGTTTAAGTGTGAATGGAGGTTAACCAAAGAATGGATAAGGAAACGATCATTCAGGTAAGCTCGGTCAGCAAGTATTATGGTGCGAATAAGGCGGTAGACTCCGTATCCTTTAGAGTGAATGAAGGAGAACTATTTGGTATTATTGGTACGCATGGTGCCGGGAAAACGACTCTGTTAGAAATGCTAATGGGTATTCGTATGCCGGATCAGGGCAGTATTCGCATATATGGCCATGATGTGGTGCTTGAAGCGGAACGGTTGAAGGAAGATATCGGCATCCATCTGCAAAGCACATCTTTGGTCGATAAAATGAATGTTCGCGAAGCGATGGAGATGTTCCAGGGCTTCTATAAACGGAAAAATAATTTAGATCTTATTATTGAGCAATTTGGCCTTAGTCCTTACTCGGATAAATTAGTAAAGCGTTTATCGGGCGGCTGGAGACAGCGGACGGCACTTGCAATCGCGCTCGTAAACGATCCCAAAATCATATTTTTGGATGAACCGACAACGGGACTAGATCCCCAGGCAAAAAGGGACTATTGGGCATTGCTTCAGCTTCTTAGGCAGCAAGGGAAAACCATTATCGTTGCTTCGCATGATATGGAAGACATGCAGCGCAACTGCAACCGAGTATGTGTCATGCGCAAAGGTGAATTCATTACTTGCGACAATCCGTCAACGCTTATTGCCCAGCTGCCTAGAGGCGGTTTGACAATGGAGGCCGTATACATGCATCACGCAGTTGAAATGAATGGGAGTGTCAGCGTATAAGGTAAATAAGAGATTCGATAGATGTATTAAATTGCAGGGACATACATCAAGGAGGGCTTTTCAGTCAATGGATCATCGCGATCGCATCGAAAGTCCGTCAGTCGAGCGCAGAGAGCTAATTCAGAAAAGAATGGAGATGATCGCAAGCTTAATGAGTCAAATGAATGAGGGGGAGAGTCAGAAGAAAGAAGAACAACCAGCCAAAAAGCGCAAACGCACCCACGACTGTTACGGCATAAATACTTTGAATTGGCTAGGACGATTCGTAACGACATTTCAGCGTATGTTCTCATAGAGAAAACATAGTATAATAGCAGTATCTTGAAATGGCGGAGGATCTCTTGTGGAAGATTGTAATTCACTTATCGCTGAGAGGATGCGCAAGCAGGTCCAGCGGTATTTCACGTCTGGGCCGCTTGCTCGTTACGCGGAGCATTATATGAAAGATAAGCTGGAGGAGACGCTGCGGTTCGGAAGACTGACCGTGCTTCATTTTCGCATGTTTGATGGTAAGGGCGAGGATCCTTATATGGCGGCTGCAGCGGTAGAGCTCTTTATACTGGCATCGGACATGCTGGATGACTTACAGGATCAGGACGCGCCGCATAAGCCTTGGATGCAAGACCCGCTACCTATAGCGCTGCATGTTGCGACTGCGCTGCTAACGTTGTCTCAGCAAGTCATGCTAGAGAGCGCTACGGACGTACATACACAAGCTGCCCTCATGGATATGATGAATGGGCAATTGCTTCAATCGGCCAATGGCCAGATGCTAGATATAATGAATGAAATGATTGACGAACAGGCCTATTTAGAAGTCGTTAAGCTGAAATCGGGCGCACTGCTTCAGTTTGCTTGCATGGCTGGCGTACTGCTTGCAGGTCAGGATTGGAATCCGGTTGTTGCTGAATATGCGCTTGAGATAGGACTAGCTGCCCAAATGCAAAATGATCTTCGGGATTTGCTACGCTGGGATGATAAAAGCGACTTTTTACAGCGGAAACGTACCCTGCTTACGTTATATTTAGTAGAAGGGGAAGCGGCAGAGGATCAGTGGATAAGGGACTATTTTGAGGGGCTTTTATCAACCGAGGATGTGGCATTGAAGCGTGAGCTTTTTGTTGAAGCCTGCGAAAGGACGGGAACTCTGCTGTATGGCTCCGTCATGAGCCGTATGCACTATAATCGTTTTGAGGAGTTAGTCGATACTTTTCAGGCAATAAGCCCATGGAAATCAACATTTATGCACATGATTAACGAAGAAATTGCATAAATTTACACCACGCAAAAGTGACTTCGGTAAATACGAATCACTTTTGCGTTTTCTGTCGATTCTTTTCCTGTTATAGTAGAATAGTAAAATGGTTGTTCAAATAATAGAAGAGAAGCGGAGGAGTTAAAATGTTAAAAGAAACGATTCGTCAGTTGGTAAGCAGCACTGGAAAAATGTCTATGACTATGGGTGGGCAAATGCAATTAGCAGGTGTTTCTGCGGCGGAACAGAAGGCACTCCTTGGCGAATTAAAGAACAAAAACGAAAAAAACAGCGGCTACGCATTCTTGTGGAACTAGAAGCTTGAGATTGGTTGAAGGGAAGAGGACTGCATGAGACCTACGATTCTAAACCGCATTATGGCAATCCTCTTCCTTGTATTATTCCTATCTACACTGTTGTATCTTACTTCGGTGATCGTGAGGATCCCATCCATCGGCGCTGTTTTGACGGAAGACGCCAGCAATCGATATTTTGTAAAGTCGATGGAGCCTGCTGGACAAGCAGAAGTTAAAGGAATACGTGTAGGAGACCAGATATTACAAGTAAATGGTTTGCCGGTAAGCGATTACGAGAATGTGAAGAAATACAATTTAATAGAGTACGCGGATAACGTAGTCGTTCTACATAAAAATAATGAAAAACAGGAGATCACTTTCCAGAAAGGTTGGACAGGTGATCATTCGTTGTGGGAACTATTAATACAATTGTATATTCCTGGTATATCCCTCGTTATTTTCTGTGCTTTTTCCGGTTTTCTTTACGCCAAACGCCGTAATGACAAAGCTGCCATTATGCTCATTTTATTTTTTATATCCATCGGATTATGCTATTACAGCTCAGCTGCGTCGAACCGGAGTGATCCGATTGGCATCACCGTGATCTATTTGGTGTTGCCGAATATTCCGCTGCTATTCATGAGCTTTATGAATATTTACTTAATCCGTTTTGATGCGCGTTTAATCAGTAAGCGGTTATTGACCGTATTGTTTGCAGTAGTGGGACTAGTAGGACTGGCAAGCTTGGTGTACATATGGACGGACTTATCTTCCATTAAAATCTATACATATATTCAAATGGCCTATAGCAGTTCCGTGCTATTAGGTAATTTCGTATGCGTCTACGTTCTAATCCGCAAATTTATTCAGCATCGGCGCACAAAGCTTCACTCTTTATTTACGATTACTTTAATCTCTCATCTAGTAGCGTTTACTCCGTTTGCGTTATTGAATTTATTGCCTCAGATTATTGGCAGGGAGCAGGTACTGCCAGCAGCATTTACGGCGCTTTTCCTGTTTGTCCTACCAATCGTTTATTTCTATTTATCAACTTCCAATCAACTGTTTGATATTGATTTTATACTTACTAGGTTTAAATATTATACGGCGCTCGCCTTGTTTCCATCTATTATCGTGGCCGCACTAGTGGCGTTTGTCATACTAGGAGAGAACAATCCGTCTTGGTCCGCATGGTTTGGCGTGTTTTTTGTCATTTACATCGGAATGACGTTGTTTTTATATGTTAAGGAGCAAATTGATCAGCGCTTTCGACCTAAGCTTTTTAAGGCGATGTACAGCTATCAGGATAGCTTGGACAGGTTTTCCCGTAAAATAGCTAGAGTCATGAAGCAGGGCGATCTGGAAGCTGTACTGAAACAAGAAATATCTGAGCTTTTGCCTGTCAAACGAATTACTTTTTTGCTCGTTGAGCAGTCCGAGAACACGGTGTATCCGATGGGGGAGCATCCAGAGGAACTCATTACTGCTGAATTTTTACTTGGTACCGTAAATTCACTGCAGGTCGGAGAGCTGATTGAATTGCCATATGGGCTAGGTCTTGTCATTGGAAGACAACGATCCAGATACCATATTCTATGGATAGGGCTAAAAACAAACCATACTCGTTTCAATTCCGATGAGCTTCGTTGGCTGAAGACGATGTCGAACTATGCCAGCATCGTATTTGAAAACTTATATCTAATAGAAGGATTAATTGAGGATTTAGAGTCCGAGGTTCGTAAAGAGCATTCCACGTCGCCTTGGGTGCTGCGGCTGCTGTTCTGCTTGTCTGAGAATGAGAGAAGGAAGCTTGCTGCGGATTTGCATGATTCCGCGCTGCAGGATCAGCTATTATGGTATCGGAAGCTTGAAGCAATCATGATGGACTATCCGATTTCCGACAGTCTTGGCAGGGAGCTAGAGGATATTAAAGAAGGATTACTGGATGTCATACATCAAATTCGTGAGACGTGCAACGAGCTTCGTCCTCCTCTTTTGAAGGAAATGGGGGTAGTAGAGGCGGTTGAATCGATTATTGAGCATACGCAAATGCGGGTTAACTTCGCTGTCGACTTCCGCGCAAAGCCGTTTAACCGACCGCTTAACGAAGAACAGATTACGGCGATTTATCGTATTGTCCAAGAGCTGCTGCGCAATGCGGACAAGCATTCCCAAGCGAAGCTGGTCATTCTTGAGCTGGAGCTGCGGCAAGGGACCATATATTTCCGTTATCAGGACGATGGTATCGGCATGGATGTCAACCAAATGATCGTTTCTTTTGAGCATATGGGCTTATCCGGCATCAAAGAGCGTGTAACGGGGCTTGAAGGAGACATTACCTTTTATTCACAAAGCGGTAACGGCCTGGAGGTTGTTATTTTGTTGCCAGAGATCATGACAACCGGTAGGTCGGAGAGGGGTATATCGCGTGATTCGTATCTTATTAGTTGATGATCATCCTTCCGTTGGTGAAGGAACCAAAAATATGATCGAGCAGGATTGCGAGATGTCGGTAGCAGTAGTGCTGTCTGCAATCGAAGCGCTCGAAAGTGTACAGAATGAGCATTTCGATCTCATCTTATGCGATTTAAATATGCCAGGGATTAGCGGATTAGAATTGACCAAAAGACTGATTCAGCAGGACCCCGAACGAAAGGTCATTATTTATTCCGGCTATGAGATCGGTTCGCATTTTAATTTGCTTATTGAATCAGGCGTCTCTGGGTTTATATCGAAAACTGTCTCAAGGGAGCAGCTGCATAATGCCATTCGCTGCGTCATGAGAGGAGATACGGTAATTCCTATTTCCTTGCTTAAGCAGCTTAGGCGGCATGAAGTAACGATTGGACGCACGGAAGTAACGATAGAGGATGTATCGATCAATGAGAAGGAACAAACGATTCTGCATGAGGTAGCTACGGGAATAAGCAACAAGGAGCTTGCTGCCATGCTTCATGTAAGCCAGCGGAATGTAGAATATCAGCTGTCGCGTATTTTTGACAAGCTTAATGTACGCTCGCGTTCCGAGGCGATTAAGGAAGCACAGCGGTTAGGACTTATTAGCTTGGAACAGTATTAGCTTGGAGACGCTGACGTTTTAGCAAGCTAAGTATTAAAACGGTTAATAATAAACGGCGGATTAGTGGTATGTACCTAATTCGCCGTTTTCATGTTGGAGTTCTTTCTTTTGGCTAAATCATTCATTAACGCTGTGAATTTTTTGAATAAGCTACGCATGTAATGATCAAAACGATATGCAATCAAATCGTTAGAAAGACCTGAGTCGCCGAAAGCCGGTCATACCGGATAAACCAACGAAGGTCCGAAGAGGATATCGATTAAGAATAGGCAATCCCAGTAAGGATAGCTCATATTTTAAGGAAGCTCCTGCATGTATCATATAGGCTTCCAAAAAAATGATCGCCAATCGGTAGGCCCAAAAGCGGTGCTAAATCCAACCTGTAAGGGCCAACATCCATTCCAACAGCGTCAAGACAAGTATCGACCCAATCGACAACGCCGCATACCTTCTGATCTGACACCATAAAACGATAGTAGGATGATAATTCCTTGGATAGAATGATAATTCCTGTGAAAGAAGCAGAGCGGTGATTCTGGTCGTGGGTCCTTTCACAATATCAATGTGTGCTTCCAATCATATGCAGTTATGGACCAAGGTGGAGCCAATAAGGTGCAAATATCATTGTAAGTGAAATAGCTCCAAGGAAAACCGCTCACATGGGTAGTGTGAATATGATCGAGTGCAGCAGCTAAGCTATCGATCCATTCGTTCATATTCAATGGGATGAGATCGTCGGAGCCACAAAGCTTGGACATTAGCTTGGACATTAAAACGGCAGATATTCCGCAGAATATTCCGAGAGCATCAAATGCCAGGATACGATTGCCAAGGTTTGACCGTCCTTCCTAGCATATGAATGGTGATTACATATACTGTTCCCAATTCTCGTATGCAGAAGCTAATGAGGATTTTCGAGCTTCGATAACGGCTTGGATCTCTTGTATACGTACATAATCATTAAAAATGGAAGGATCGGCGAGCTGCTCTTCCAATTCAGTAATTTGCTGCTCTAAGGCAGCGATATCTTGCTCTAATTGCTCAAGCTTGCGCTGCTTTGCCCTTTCTTCCCGTTTTGCTTGTTTGTCAGCTTCGTACGAGTTTGCTGGGACATTGTCGGATACGGTGGCAGATTTCGAGCTCGCAGCCTGTTTTGACAAAGCTTCAAGGCGAGCTTCCTCGATTTCAATTTTTTTCTCTATCATTTCGTCATAATTTCCTAGGAAATGATCGGTTCCTGACGGTTTAAGTTCGACAATGCGTTCTGCCATTTTGTTAAGAAAGTAGCGGTCATGCGATATGAACAGCAGCGTACCTTCATAATCCAGCAAAGCAGCTTCAAGCACCTCTTTGCTGAAAAGATCCAAATGGTTCGTTGGTTCATCGAGAATTAACAGATTTGCTTGAGCCAGCATGAGCTTCGCCAAGGAAACACGCGCTTTTTCTCCGCCGCTGAGGGAAGAGATGCGTTTCAGGACATCTTCGCCACTAAACAGAAAGTTGCCGAGCACCGTGCGAATACGAGCTTCTTCCATATGGGAATACTCGCCCCAAACCTCTTCCAGAACGGTGTTTCGCCCATTCAGTCTCGTCTGTTCTTGGTCATAATAGCCAACCTTGACATGCGTGCCGAACTTGATGGTGCCTGTTGTTGGCGCATTTTGTCCGACAATGACCTTGAGCAGCGTCGATTTCCCGATACCGTTAGGGCCTATTAGGGCAACCGTTTCACCTCTGGTAAGCTGGAAGGACACATTTCGAAATATCGGCGTTTCTTTCTCGGGGAAAGTTACGGAAACATCGTTTACCCCGAGTACGTCTTTCCCAGTAGGCCGCTCAATCTCGAACATGAAATGCGCTTTCTTCAAATCGCCCTGTGGTTTGTCCAAACGATCCATTTTGTCGAGTGCTTTGCGTCTGCTCTGCGCGCGCTTTGTTGTCGAAGCTCGAACGATGTTGCGCTGGACGAATTGCTCCATGCGGGAGATTTCATCCTGCTGCTTCTCGAATTGCCGCATGTTGATCTCATACTCGGCAGCCTTAAGCTCCATATACCGACTATAATTACCCGTATAGCGCTTCGAAATATGACGCTCGATTTCAATAATCGTTTGGGCGAGCGCATCAAGAAAATAACGGTCATGGGAAACGACAAGAATAGCGCCCGAATAACCGCGCAAATAAGACTCTAGCCAGGTTAATGTCTCAATGTCGAGATAGTTGGTAGGCTCGTCTAGCATGAGCAAATCCGGTGCTTGCAGCAAAATTCGCGCAAGGGCAAGCCTTGTCTTTTGCCCGCCGCTAAGCGTCGAAATGAGCGTATCTGCCGGAAAGGTTCCGAACCCCATTCCGTGCAGGACGCTGTTTATACGCGTATTGATTTCGAAGCCGCCTTGTTCTCGGAACTCATCCGAGCGTTTGGCATATCGGTCAAGCGTGCTTGCATATCGCTTCTCATCCTCATGAAGCGCAGGATCTGCTATTTTGATTTCAAGCTCGCGCAGCTCCTGCTCAGCTTCAAGCAAATGGGAAAATACGGCCCGCATCTCTGCTTCAATGGTACGATTGGATTGCAAGCCGCTGTTTTGGGCCAGATAACCGATTTTGGTTTCTTTTGCTTTGTGAACAGCTCCTGAATCAGCAGACATTTCACCGGCGATGATCTTTAGCAAAGTTGATTTTCCAGCGCCATTGACGCCTACGAGTCCAATGCGTTCCCGCTCTTGCACCTGCATTGAAATATTGGATAATACGACATTCACGCCGTAGCTTTTTGTGATATTAGAAACCTGCAGCAGCATTTTGAAACCTCCAACAAAAAATTGTAAAGAACGAATGCTTTTACTACTCCATAGTGTACCATAAACGAGCTCTGGCATTGGCGAAAGTTGCATAACAGTGGTAAACTAACTTTAATGAAAGAAAAAGCTGGGAACTAGAATAGGTGAGTGTTTTGAGCGAAACAAATTTGCCGGGAAATAAGGCTTATATGCGGAATCAAATGACGTTTAAACGAAACAGCATAACCTCGGAGCAAAGGAACCTATGGTCGAAGGCTGCTTGTGCGAAAGCGCAGGAGCTGGTTGAAAGCAGGGGTGCTGCTGCGTTTATGATTTATGTTGCTTTTCGAAGCGAGCTTGATCTTTCTGCATTGATGGAATGGGGCTGGCGAACGGGACGAACTGTTATCGTACCCAAATGTGAAGCTTCGGATCGTTCGATGACCTTGTATGAATTGCGCGGCAGAGATGAACTGAAGGCTGGGGCATACGGGATTATGGAGCCTGACCCTCTTAAAGCAGCAAAGGTTCAAGATGCGATGCCGGCCATTGTATTTGTGCCTGGCTTAGCGTTCGACAGGAACGGAGGCCGGCTTGGGTATGGCGGAGGCTATTACGATCGATTCGCTGAAGCCATCCGAAGCGACAAGCAGGAACATGAAGAAACGCTTTGGCTCGGCATGGCCTTTGAGGAGCAGCTAACAGACGAAGTGCCGCTCGAACCACATGATTTGAGAATGAATGGCATTATAACGGAGAACAGCGTTTATATGCTTTAATTAAATAAAGTAAGCGACGATATCGAAGGCAATTGCTCATAGGAAGCATATCTTTCGTTGACGCTAGAAGGAGCAATAAAAGTGGGTCTGACGCATTTTAACGAGCAGGGTCGCGCACGGATGGTAGACATCACGGAGAAGGAAGTTACTTCACGTACGGCAGTTGCTCAAACGAAGGTAACGATGAATCCGGAAACGTTAGCGCAAATCAAGGCTGGCAAAATCGGAAAAGGCGATGTACTGGCGGTTGCGCAGGTAGCTGCGATCATGGCGGCAAAAAAAACATCCGATTGGATTCCTATGTGTCATCCTCTTCCGCTCACAGGCATCAATGTGGTATTCAGCGATAATGGAACGGATGAGCTTTATATAGAAGGTACAGTGAAGACGACCGGAAAAACAGGCGTTGAAATGGAAGCTCTGACAGCCGTCTCAGCCGCAGCGTTGACCGTATACGACATGTGTAAGGCGCTCCAAAAGGATATGGTAATTGGTCCCACTCAGCTTGTTTCAAAAACAGGCGGAAAAAGCGGCGATTATCAAATCTCGTAAAGCCCATGAGCAAATAAGGAATGGGAGGAATGTAAATGCGGTGGAAAGTAGCAATATTAACGGCAAGCGATAAGGGCTCACGGGGGGAACGCGAGGATACGAGTGCACAGGTTATCCGCGAGTTAGTCGAGGAGGAGCTGGGCGGGGAAATTATCGACTATCGGATCGTTCCGGATGAGCAGGATGAGATTATGGCTGCCATAATTGAAATGACGGAATATTTCCATGCGGATCTTGTATTGACGACAGGCGGGACAGGTCTTGCCATGCGTGACGTAACGCCGGAAGCAACGCTAAAGGTGATCGATCGTGCTGTTCCTGGACTAGCCGAGGCGATGAGGATGGGGGCTCTTCAGAAAACGAGAAGGGCGATGCTCTCCCGTGGCGTATGCGGAATCAGAGGCAGCTCGCTTATCATTAACTTGCCAGGAAGTCCAAAAGGTGTACACGAGAGCTTAATGGCAATAATGGATCAATTGCCGCATGCACTCCATATTTTATCGGGTCAAATAGGAGAGCATAGCGTATGAGCCGAGAAAATGTGAAGGCAGATGTGAAGGCAGAGATCGAGATCGAGCAGCATGGATCGACTATTCTAAAAGAGGTGTCGGTTTATGATGCAATCGGCTTGCGCTTGGCTCATGATTTGACGCGAATTATTCCTGGCGAATTCAAAGGACGTTTGTTCAATAGAGGCCATATCGTGACCGAAGCGGATATACCCAAGCTGCTCGATATCGGGAAAGAGCATATCTACATTATGGAGCTTGGGGCAGACGACCTGCATGAGGATGACGCCGCTATAAGAATGGCAAAGGCATTGTACGGAGACCATCTATTATTGTCTGAGCCTCACGAGGGCAAAGTAAGCATCAAATCAGAGCTGTTGGGGCTAGCTGAGATTGATAAGGAGCTTGTTGACCAAATCAATGATTTAGGTGAAATTGCGCTAGCTACGATCAAATCCAAAACCGTAGTCAAGCCCGGTAAGCCGCTTGCTGCTACTAGGGCTATACCTCTTGTTGTGCCCAAAACGAAAGTCGAGACCGTGGAGAGGCTTGCTGCTGAATACCGTCAAGCAAATGGCGGAGCGGCCCCGCTTCAGGTACGTCCCTTCCGGAAGTTCCGAGTCGGTTTGCTGACAACCGGCGGGGAAGTATTTAATGGCAGAATTACCGATAAGTTCGGGCCAGCGGTCAAAAACAAGCTTGAAGAGCTGGGATCAGAGGTAGCGGAGCAACGGTTTTCTCCCGATGATCGACAAACAATTGTCAAGGAAATACACTATTTGCTCGAGCAAGGGTATGATATGATACTAGTGACGGGCGGAATGTCGGTCGATCCCGATGATCGAACGCCTGGCGCGATTAAAGCCGCAGGCGCACATATCGTAAGCTATGGAACGCCAATGCTTCCAGGCTCCATGCTGCTTATGGGATACATAAACAGCGTACCGATATTGGGATTGCCAGGCTGTGTGATGCATGATCCATATACGTCCTTTGACGTGCTCCTGCCGCGCATTCTTGCAGGCGATGTTATTGTACGAGAAGATATAGTGAGTATGGGTTACGGCGGTTTGAACAATTGTTAGATTAGGCTTACGAAGCATGCTTCATTCGTAAAGCTTCAAGGAGGTTAATATGATGTCAGGAATAGGTGCTACGGGAATTATACTGCTTGTGCTGGTTGCTTTGCTTCTGTTTGGACCGAACAAGCTGCCTGAGCTTGGACGCGCATTCGGACGTACGCTGCGCGAATTCAAATCCGGTGCAAGAGAAATGATGGATGACGATGACCGCAAGGACAAAGAATCGAGCCGTGTCGAAGTGAGTCGCTCGGACAATAGTGAGAAAGACAATAAGCGGCTGCCGGATTAATCGGGCCCGCTTTTTTATTGAATAAAAGGCGGTCAAAGCTAGGCAAAGGAGGGAAATGCAAGGTGGGGTCGGAAGAAAAAAACAAATCGGAGCCTGCTTCTCGTAAAGCGCTCATTCGAGAGGAGGGGCTGATGCCGCTGCTCGAGCATCTTGGGGAGCTCCGCAAACGCATCGTTTATGTCCTTATCATCCTAACGATTGGTTTGGTTGTCGGGCTCATTCTCGCACAGCCAGCCTACAACTTCCTTATGAGCCAGAAGCCGGCCAATACGATATCTCTACATACGTTTTCGCTGTGGGACGGGATCGGCATGTATATGAAGTTCGCTTTCGTCATTGCGCTGATTATTGCGCTGCCTATGATTGCCTTTCAGCTCTGGGCATTCGTAAAGCCAGCTCTGCGCAAGCATGAGCAGCGATCTACGCTGAAATATGTTCCCTTCGCACTGGTGATGTTTCTCATCGGATTGGCTTTTTCCTATTATGTCGTGTTTCCACTCGCCTTTAATTTCACGAGGACGGTCTCGCAGCATCTCAATCTGGAAGAAACCTACGGCATCGCGCAATATTTCACGTTCATGTTTAATTTGCTTATTCCGATATCTCTTTTATTCGAGCTACCGCTCGTCATTATGTTTTTAACCGCTATTCGGTTGGTAAATCCAAAGCGGCTTCGCAAGATGAGACGGCTCGCCTATTTCATAATGGTGTTAATTGGTGTCATGATTACTCCGCCGGATTTCATATCGGATATTTTAGTCGCGATTCCGTTAATCATTTTGTATGAAGTCAGCGTGTTTTTATCAGGTACGGTACACAAAAAGCAATTGGCTAGAGACGCGAAGTGGGAAGCGGAGTACGGCGAATCGTTGAATAATGCGTAAGCGGGAGAAGACAGAGTGAGAAGAAGAAGAGAAGAAGAAGAGAAGAAGAAGAGGAATTTCCTCTTCTTCTTTTTTATTGACAAAAACTTGGATAGCCATTATGATTTAAACAGTTGTTTAAAACAATTGTTTGAAACGTTTGTTTAAATAGAGAAAACAGGAGTGAATCAGTATGAAAAACGCGTTGCAGGCTTTTATGAAGCGCCCAACCACATGGGTGGGTATGATTACAGCGATTATGTTTCAGGTTATTTTTTCTGTCATTTGGATGACAGGCTATAATGGGGTTACGGATCGTATTGACCAGCTTCATATTGCGGTCGTGAACGAAGATCAACAAATGGGTACGCAAGTGGCAAGCAGCCTTGTACAACGATTACCCTTCAATATGAATGAAATTGCGAGCATAGATGAAGCAAAGCAAATGCTCGATGAGCGTGAGCTTCAAATGGTCGTATGGATCCCAGCGGATTTCTCTCAGAAAGCAACCGCGGCAGATGGTACGGCTTCGATTCAATACATCATCAATGAGTCTAACCCGGCTCTTATCAAAAGCATTATGAGCGGCGCAGCAGCGCAAATTACAACGGAAGTCAATAAGCAGGCGATAGCCGGCGGCATTCAGACGGTGCTAGGAAACATGCAGCTTCCTGCTGAACAGGCAGGCGCAGCGGCTCAAGGGCTGTCAGAGCGTGTAACGTCGGATATTCAATCAACGAACGTTATTAAAGGCATGAACAACCAGATGGTTCCGATGATGCTGGTGCTCGCTTCTTATGTCGGAGCGATGATTATGGGCATGAATTTCGAGCAGTCTGCAATGGCATTAGGGGGAAGCGTAAGCAAGTGGAACCGTTATGCTGCGAGAAGCATCATAAATGTTGCCGCAGCCGTTATTATCTCACTCGTAGGCTCTTCGTTGCTCGCAGCATTCGGTGCCCAAATGGACCAAGGCTTCCTGCACATTTGGATGTTCCAGCTGCTGTTTGTACTAACCTTTATATTCGTTTCACAAATGTTTATTTACTTGTTTGGCTTAAGCGGTATGCTCTTCAATATCATCTTATTGTCGGCGCAGCTCGTTACTTCGGGAGCAATCGTTCCGCGTGAATTGTTATCGGACTTTTACATCAAGCTAGGCGACATTCTGCCGGCCACGTATGCAGTAGAAGGAACCATGAACATTTTGTTCGGAGGACCTGCGGCTACGGGGGATGCCCTTGCGCTAAGCATGGTTGCAGCTGCAGCCATTGCAATCAGTACGCTTGCTGTCGCCGTCAAGCGAAAAGCTGTTCTCCAGCATCAGCCTAAGGCAGCAATCGCCAGTCACAAATAATCATCAGAGTTCATTGTTGCAGAACGTCAGCAAATCGTACACAATAAAAGATATTGTTTCTATGGAGGACCGTTATGACTACTGGAGACGCGGATATTAAGATCAGAATTTTGTTAGCATCCAAAAAGCTGTTTGCTGAGCAAGGCTTCGAAAAAACGACCGTTCGGCAAATATGCGAAGAGGCGGGTGCTAACGTCGCGCTTGTCTCGTATCATTTCGGCGGGAAAGAAAATATGTTTGGCGCTTTATTCGAGTATTTTTTCCCAAATGAAGATATAGCGGGGATCGATCCTGCTTTAAGCCCCGTTGAAGGGATAAAGCTTCTTATCGCCGAGGTAACTAAATTTCGCTATAGCGATCGCCAGCTTATCAATATTATTCAACAGGAAATCATAATGAATACGGATCGCATTCAAAAAATCCGCAAACATGTCATGCCGATGTGGATGCTGCTCCGTCAATGGCTCAAGGAAGGCGAGGAGCAGAAGTTGTTCCAATTCCGCTCCTTGGATACGACTTTGCTGTCCATTGTCGGTACGCTTCTCTTTCATCGCCATACGGAATATTGGACTTTTCTCGTAGAGGAAAAAAATCCGCCTATGGCTGAAGTTATTGAAGATTTGACGGCATTTATTTTCGGCGGCATCCATTATAAAGAAGAATAGAAGAGCCCAACGAATACCGTACTGCGAGCAATCGCGGTGCGGTGTTTTTGCGTTATACCCAAAAAATCAAAAGAAAAGAAACTTCTGCGAGGTGATAACGGATAAGGGTCATTTGCAGTAAACGTTTAAATGGGTTATGCCGAAATTTTTATTTGCTGATATTGGCATGTCGCGCATGGAAGGGTTAAAATTAATGAGGTACATAAAAAGAGCAGAATCCGGGTTTGCGAGCAGTACTCCCCGCGAAAACGAGTGTCAGGAATAGCGGATTTAAAGGGAGCAGCCGGTTAATCGGAACAAAGAATAGAGTTGTCAGCACTTATGGTAAATAGTCAGGAGTGAAGACGGACGGATGAAACGCGAACAAATTGCCAAGACGCTGGAGCAAGGCAGGAAGAGGGGAATTGCCCTGCTGCTAGGGGAGAATGATTCAAATTGGCCATGGGAAGCTGCAGCTCAAGAAAGGCTGGTTGAAGAGATTCGGGCGGATGCCGACAATCGCTTGCTGGCGCCGGATCCTGAGTTGACGTTCGCTCTATTCCGTATTTTCCGAGATACGGGAGAACGCTTAGCCTATGAGAAGGTATATTTCGAAAGACGGAAAAGATTGAATGCTTTCGTCATCATGGCGCTGCAAGAACCAAACAGTAAAAAGTACGAGACTGCGGCGCTGGACACGATTTGGTCCATTTGCAACGAATTTACGTGGTGCCTTCCTGCACATTTCAATGAACGGGCGGAGCAGCCGGATATTGATCTGTTTGCGGCGGAAACGGGGTTTGCCTTAAGCGAGGTGCTGCTTCTGCTTGGCGAACGGTTGCCGCGTTTGCTGCGCGAACGGATAGAGGCGGAGATTGAGAACCGTATATTCCGTCCATTTTTGGAGCAAGGCCCATATGGGTGGGAGACGGCTGAACACAATTGGTCCGCGGTTTGCGCAGGCTCAATCGGGGCAGCTGCGCTCCATCTCATGAACGATATGAGCAGGCTGTCTGAGCTGCTGGAGCGGGTGCTTCGTTCGCTTGACTATTATTTGGACGGCTTCGGCGAGGACGGCGCTTGCGCGGAAGGCTATTCCTATTGGCAATACGGGTTTGGTTACTTTGTTTATTTTGCCCAGCTGCTTAAAGAGGCGACCGATCACCGAATAGATTTGTTTGACTCAAGAAAGGTCAAGGAGATTGCGCTTTTCCAGCAGAAAAGCTTCACAAGCGGCAATGCAGTCGTCAATTTTTCTGATGCTCCTAATGAAAGCGGTATATTTTTGGGACTTAGCTGCTGCTTGCACAAGGAGTATCATGAGGTTATTGTGCCGGATGCGAGCTTGCGGGCAACCTATTCATCCGATCACTGCGGCCGCTGGGCACCTGCTATCCGAAACCTGATATGGGCGAAGGAAGAGTGGCTCGTCTCCAATGGCAATAAGACGCTTTGGCAATCCGAATCGTATTATTTACCCGATGTGGCGTGGTTATTGTCCAGGCATGTAAGCACGAATGGAGGGAGCTACAGCTTCGCGGCTAAGGGCGGTCATAATGCGGAGCCGCATAACCATAATGACGTGGGCCATTTTCTCCTTCATGCGGACGGACAAGCTTATTTGGCGGATTTGGGCAGCGGCAAGTATACGGCAGACTATTTCGGCAAGGGGCGTTATGACATATGGTGCAATGGCTCTCAAGGACATTCGGTTCCGATTGTCAACGGCTCGCATCAGCAGGCTGGCCAGCCATTTCGAGCTAAGGTTGTGGAAGCGGATTCAGCAGTGAGAGAGGACCTATTAGAGCTTGAGATTAGCGGAGCATATGGATTATCGCAGCTGGAGCGTTTAGGGCGTCGTTTCCATTGGCAAAAAGAAGAGCTGCCTTGTTTGTCGCTTATTGATCGGTTTTCATTCTTATCAGGAGAGGGAGACAAAGCCCTTCACAACTTCCCAATAACAGAACGTTTTATTTCGTACCTTGCTCCAGAGCTAACGAAGGCTGGCGAGCTATTATTAAACGGAATTCGCCGGCTCCGTATAATTTATGATCATCAGCTTTGGAGCCCACTCGTTACGGCCAGAAGCGACATCGACCATTATGGCAGCGAGCGGTATTGGTATACGATTGATTTTGAAGCATCTGCTACATCTGAGGTTCCCTTTATTGCTGCTTTTACTTTTCAATTTGACTCATAACAAACGATAAGAGGCGAGGAGCGCGAACAAAGATGGAAACGAGCAGTTGGACTACGGAAGCATGGGGAAAGGTGCATGAAAAAGTTGCGAGAACAAGTACGCGAATTGGGGCAAGGTTCCCCCACGCGAGTATTGAGGGGACTTACGTGCTTGAGGCTCCGCACTGGTGGACAGCCGGATTTTGGCCAGGTCTGCTATGGCTGTTGTACCGTGACTCGGAATCGAATGATGAGCGCTATAAAGAGATAGCAGAGGCTTGCGAGCAGCAGCTTGATGATGTGCTCTTTGGTTTCGACAAGCTCGATCATGATATCGGCTTTATGTGGTCGCTTACGAGCGTTGCGCGCTATAAGCTGCTGGGCGACGAGCAGTCCCGCAAGCGCGCGCTGCTTGCGGCGAGCGTGCTTAGCGGCCGTTTTAACGTAAAAGGAAATTATATTCGCGCATGGAACCCATGGGGCGAAGGGGATCGCAACGAGGGCTGGGCTATTATCGATTGCATGATGAATTTGCCGCTGCTTTACTTCGCGAGCGAGACGACGAACGATCCGCGATTCAAGCATTTGGCGATGGAGCATGCGGATACGGTACTCGAGCATTTCATTCGTACGGATGGCTCCGTCAATCATATCGTCGTCTTCCATCCGCTGACGGGTGAGTTCGAGAGTGTGAACGGCGGGCAAGGGTTTGCTCCGAATTCGGCTTGGTCGCGCGGTGCAGCTTGGGCGATCTACGGAATGGCATTAAGCTACCGCTACACCGGCGAGCTCAAGTATCTGGAGGCCGCGAAGCGGGTTGCGCATTTCTTCCTTGCCAATTTGCCGGAGGATTCTATCCCGTACTGGGATTTCCGATTGCCAACGGGAGTCGAGCGTTACCGGGATAGTTCGGCTGGCGCGTGCGCGGCTTGCGGTCTGCTCGAAATCGCGCGGGCGGTGCCGAGCGAAGAGGCTGGGCTTTATCAGGCTGCGGGGGAGCGCATTCTGCGGTCTCTGTACGAGAATTACGGGGCATGGGACAATGAAGCGGAAGAGGGCTTGATTCTGCATGGAACGAGCCATTATCCTGAGCGGAGAAATATTGATGTACCGCTTATTTACGGCGATTATTTCTTTGTTGAAGGATTAGCGAGACTACGAGGAAACTCGGTAACATTCTGGTAGGAGGCATCATGAAAATGGATAAAGACTTGCCTGTTTACAGTAATCTTTCTGACCGACAGTATTGGCTGGAGCAGATGCTTCTCATAAGCAATCCGGTTCTGGAGGCGCTGGCGGAGCGTCGTTTAAAAGAGAAGATGCCGATCGAATTCGCGGACGTCTCAGGGGAGACAGAAGCGGAACGGACGCTGGCTGCAGCTGAGCTTAAGGCGGACCGCGCCAAATATACGCATTTGGAGGCGCTTGGCAGGCTGCTGTCCGGAATGGCTCCATGGCTGGAGAACGGCAAGCTTCTCGGAGCAGAAGATGAGGCACGCATACAGTATGCCGCGCTTGCGCGCGAAGCAATCGATGCAGCTACCGATCAGGCGTCACCGGATTATATGAATTTCAGCGAAGGCTACCAGCCTATCGTCGATGCAGCCTTTCTGGCACAAGCCGTTCTGCGCGCGCCAATAGAGCTGGGGGAAAAGCTGGAGCCTCGGGTAAAGGAGAATCTCGCAGCTGCGCTTAAGCAAACGCGAACAAGAAAGCCGGTTTTCTCAAACTGGCTGCTCTTTGCGGCAACGACCGAGGCAGCCCTGCTCAAGCTGGGCGAGGCCGACTGGGACCCGATGCGGATCGATTATGCGCTGAAGCAGCATGAACAGTGGTACTTGGGTGACGGCGCATACGGCGATGGACCTGATTTTCATTGGGATTACTACAATAGCTTCGTCATTCAGCCCATGCTGCTCGACGTGCTTGCAGCAGCAGGCGGGCAGCATGAGGAATGGGGAGCGATGCGTAAGGCAGTGGCTGACAGAGCGCGGCGATATGCGGAGGTGCTGGAGCGGCTGATCGGGCCTGATGGCGCGTATCCGCCGATTGGGCGATCGCTGGCTTACCGCTTCGGAGCATTTCAAAGCTTAGCCCAAAGCGCGCTGCTTGAAGATTTGCCGAAGAGCGTCAGCGCAGCGCAGGTGAGAAGCGCCTTGTCGGCAGCCATCAAGCGCACGCTCGAGATGCCGGGTAATTTCACGTCGGACGGCTGGCTGACGATCGGCTTCTGCGGTCATCAACGGGACATCGGCGAGCGTTATATCTCGACAGGCAGCCTTTATTTGTGCGCAGAGGTATTTCTCCCTTTGGGTTTGCCGCCGGAGCATGTGTTCTGGAGCGGAGCAGAGGAGGCATGGACCTCGAAGAAGGCATGGTCTGGACTAGCGTTTCCAATCGACACGGCATTGAAATAACGCATAAAGTGGCTATCTGAAAAGGAGAAGCCCGAGTCGGCTAATCCTATTAAATGCTAAAAAACCTTCGACAACCACTCTGAGCTGTGACCCGCAAGAAGGACACTTTGAAAAAAGCGGCCTCTTGTGGGTCACCGTTCACTAGAAGTGGAGCTGAAGGTTCTTTTTAGCTCAATATTGCGTAAAAAGCGGGAACCGCAATTCCCTAAAATAAATGTAGAGATAGTTCTTTAGAAATGAAAGATGCTGCTTCAGCTGTATCTATGCTTCCTTGGCTAACTCCTGTTGAACAGGGGGCAGCGGATTGCGCTTGACCTTCACCTCTTGGAAAGTGATTTTATTGGAAATAATATAGTCAGGCGTCTTGCGATGCGTATGCGACTCACGGAATGCCTCGCTTTTCGTCCAAGCCTGGAAATCATCCTTGGAGTTCCAACGGGTAACAACCGATACCTCATCATATTCCTTCGTGTTCTGCGTGAGCAGAACTTCAAGACCTAGGAAGCCCTCCATGCCCTCTACCTTGCCAATCCGGTCAAACCGCTCGATCAGCTTGTCACCGTTTCCTTTCGTAATCTGCGAAATGTTCGTTACAATAATCATTGTTGCATCCTCCTCGTAATTTTTAGGTATCGGTATAATGATTGGATAATTGTGCTCAAAGCTTACTTTTGCTTCGATTTCGTACACTTGCCTCAAAAAGCGGGATGTAATGACCTCCTGCGGTTTGCCGGTTGAAATAATTTCTCCGTCCTTCATGGCGATAAGGTGATCGCAAAAGGCTGCTGCTTGCTGCAAGTCATGAAGAACCATGACAATCGTGATACCCTGCTCTTGATTGATTTTTCGCAGCATGCCCATCACTTCGAGCTGATGTGAAATATCGAGGAAGGTCGTAGGCTCATCGAGTAAAATGATGCTGGTTTTCTGGGCAAGCGCCATTGCAATCCGTGCTTTTTGCTGCTCGCCTCCCGACAACGTGTGGAACATTCGGTCATCATGCCGCCGTATGCTCATCGTTTTCATCGCCCAATCAATGATTTGGTTATCCTCATCGGTCAGTCTCTGCTTGAACATGCCTTTATGAGGCGATCTGCCGTATGCGATAAGCTCGCGAACGGTAAGCTCCGGCAGCATTTCTTTCGCTTGGGGAAGCATCGAAATGGTTCTAGCGTAGTCTGCTCTGGAATAGATGCCAGCTGCTTTTCCTTGTACGCTGACGTCTCCTTTGTCCGCTTTCAGCAGCTTGGCGACGATTTTTAGAAGAGTCGATTTGCCGGAGCCATTAGGCCCGATTATCGCTGTCATTTTACCTTCGGGAACGGAGGCAGTCACATCGAAGAGCTGAAACATTCCCATTTCATGCTCTATTTTCTCCAAATCAATCGCTGAAGGGGCGTTTGTCATCTCCAATTACTCCTTTTCCTTAATAAATATAGAAAGAACGGTGCGCCGACACAGGCAAGCAAAATGCCAACGGGAAGCTCGATCGGATCAAACCAGGTTCGGGCTATCGTATCGGCAAATACGACCAGCGCTGCTCCTCCAAGGATGGAAACGGGGAGCAGGAAGCGGTAGTCCTCGCCAATGATAAGCCTGACGGCATGAGGGACGACTAGCCCAACGAAGCCGATTAAGCCTGCTGCGCTGACTGCGGCGCCTGCAAGCAGAGAGGAGAGGAGAATTAACAGCAACCGCTGCAGCTCTACTTTCTGGCCGAGCAGCTTAGCAGAATCATCTCCTAGCAGCAGCAGGTTAGCGGGCTTAATGGCAACAATGGTTAATCCGAGACCAATCAGCGCATATGGCGCCATAAAGGAAAGATGATGCCAGCTTCGACCGTTCAAGCCCCCGGACAGCCAAGGCAGAACCGCTTGAATCCGGTCGCTGTAGACGACCATAATGCCGTTCATGACCGCCCCGAGCAGCGCGTTGACGGCAACGCCTGCCAGCACGATTTTGACGGGGGAGGTGCCTTTATCCCAAGAAATAAAGTAGATGACGATGGACGTGGCAAAAGCACCGATAAAAGCAGCCGCTGGCAGCAAATAGCTCAGCTGAGGCAGTAAAACCATCGTGATGACGGCAGCTAGGCCGCCTCCCGCCGAAACTCCGATAATGCCGGGGTCGGCAAGCGGATTGCGCATAACTCCTTGCAGTATGGCGCCGGCTGCGGCAAGGCAAGCGCCTGTGAGCAGGCCGACAAGCACGCGGGGGAGCCGCAGGTTCATAATGATGGTGTCATAGGCGGATTGCGAATCAGTCGTGAAGATTATCCAGATTTCTCTGAGTGAAATCGACACGGAACCGAAGGATAAGCCGTAAAATACGCTTAACAGCAGTAGGATAGGGGCTGTAATTAAGGCAATTGTTCTTCTTCTTGCGCGGATTTGTCTACTCATCTTGATCCTCTCATTGCTGCAGTGCCTCTAGTTTCCCATGCAATAGCTCGAGCGACTCCATGACTCTTGTGCCAGGGTTTGAGCCGAACAGATCGGAGGGCAGCACCTCTACTTTATTTTGCTTGACGGCCTCTAGGCTGCTCCATGCAGGATTGGTCTGCATTTCCTTCAGGAAGCTTTTCTTCACCTCTTCGGGGTCTCCGTGGGTCATGATGAGAATAAGCTGAGGGTTCGCTTCGACGATTCTCTCTGAATTGAGCTGCGCATACTGCGGATAGCTTTGTAAGCCTGGATAGTCCGAAGCAATATTCGTTCCTCCAGCGAGCTCCAATATATTGCCGCTTAATGAATTGGGCAAAGCAGCCATGAACGTACCTGGAGCTCCATAAACGAGCAGTGCACGCGGCTTCGGAGTATATGAGCTGGCTTCGTACTGCTTGATCTTCTCGTCTATTTGCTTAATAAGCTCATTTGCTCGCTGCTCCTTTTGGAGAAGCTGACCAAAAAGCTCAATTTGTTTCTTGATCTCGTCAATCGAATTCGCACTGGTCAAAATAACTTTGGAGCCAACGCCTTCTAGAATCGGAACATCTTTCGTATTCATCGGATTGTTGCCAAGTACGACGTCTGCGCGGAGAAGCGTAATTTTCTCTAGATCAACCTCATGTGCGGATCCGATCTGCTCTACGTCCTCTGCTTCTTTCGCAGCAAGGGGAGTCGTAGAGGTAGGCCTTCCGACGAGGGTTCCGCCAAGCGCATAAATAATGTCGGTTTCACCGTTGCTCAGCGCTACGATATGCTGAGGGACCTCATCAAAAGCGATGTTGCGATTAGCAAAATCCTTAATTTGAATGAGCGATTGCTGCTGGTTAGCAGTCTGGTCGGAGCCTCCAGCCCGAGCGCTGCAGGCAGTTAGTGACAATACAAAAGCAGCACAGCAAATAAGCAAACCTTTCTTCATGTGAACCTCCAAGCTGGGGAATAAATGATAGTGATTATCAATATCACTTATACAATAGTGAAAGTTGCTATCGCTGTCAATATGTTTTCGCCGCAGAATTTGTTTATAATTTCCATACAGAATAGCATAATTAAAGCTTGGTATGGCGCACTATTCGAAAATTTAATAACGGTTGACGAGTACTGAAATCTTAACGTATTATCTATTACGAGTTTACAGTGTTGAATATTTTTGGAAGAGGTGCGGGTTTATAAGAAAATATAGAGAAGTGGTGGAGGGGGCTTTTTATATGTACTTCATGGACTAGGCGGTAAGCCGGGCTGGGCTAGTACATACAAATCGTCGAGGAAGTTTTAACAGACAGGTTATTTTTTTTACTTGTATAATGAGAATGATAATCATTAACTTTGAGCTATCGGATATCTATTCCAAACACACATAGAAGTATTAGTTGGAGAAGTCGTCGAGCATGGATTTATCCAAGGCCAAGCCGGCAATAAGTGCGATCCAGCAGAGAATGCAACCCATGCGGAGGCGCTAACTCTTGTGATGAAGCTCCTAGCGGACAAATAACCATACGAAAAACGTTCAACACAGAACAACGACGAGGATGCCGGAGAGCCGGTGTCCTCGTCATGCTATTCATGAGAGAAAGAGAGAGGAGCGCTTCAACTTGATCGACAAAGCATGGAGCAGAATGCTGCTATTATTCATTGTGATCGTAGCTGCTGGCTGTTCGAATGTTGGCAGTGCAGCTACCGAAAATGAGATGAATGCAAAGGCAGCTGAGCCGTCGGCTGCTGCTAAACCAGAGCAGCGCGTCATCTCTACGACAGTTGCGATAACTCAAATGCTGGATGCGCTCGAGGTAGATCTCATAGGAGTGCCTACCAGCGCAAAGGTGCTGCCTGCCCGATACGATGACGTAACGCGTGTGGGAAATCCGATGAGTCCGGATATGGAGCTAGTCAAGTCATTAAAGCCTACGGAGGTATTATCGGTGACTACGCTGGAGTATGACCTCAAACCCGTCTTCGAAGCTGCCGGCATAGAAGCAAGTTTCTTGAACTTGACTAGCGTGGAGAGCATGAATAAAGCGTTGACCGAGCTAGGCGATACCTACGGCAAACAAGAGCAGGCGAAAGCCATTGTAACTAAGTTTGACGAGAAAGTGGCGGAGATTCAAGATGCGACCGCCAATAAGGAGAAGCCGAGCGTTCTTATTCTGCTAGGCGTTCCTGGAAGTTATCTTGTTGCAACCGAGAAATCATATATCGGCGATCTTGTTCGCCTCGCAGGCGGAGTCAATATCGCACAAGGCGAGGATGTCGAATATTTGGCTTCCAATACCGAATACTTGCATCAATCGAATCCGGACGTTATTTTGCGGGCAGCGCACGGTATGCCGGAAGAAGTGGTGAAGATGTTCGACAAGGAGTTCCAAAAAAACGATATTTGGAAGCATTTCAAAGCCGTCCAGAACGACCGTGTCTATGACTTGGAAGAGGCTTTGTTCGGAACGACAGGCAACCTGTTCGCAGTTGATGCCATTGATGCCTTGATGGAAATGCTGTATCCCTAAGCGGCAGCGAGGCAGCTATTCCGCGACTGCGAGGATCAAGAGATGAAGGAAGTTGGCTATGATTAGGAAAATCGCAAGCTTTATCATCATTGCCGTGCTGCTTGCAACGGCAGTCATTATTTCGGCAATGACAGGAAGCATCAAGGTAGGCGCTTTGGAGCTGTTCCAAGGACTGCTATCGGGCACGAATGAGCAGGTTGAGGTTATCAAAGATTTGAGATTCCCGCGCATTATCGTTTCCATGTTGACGGGAGCGGCGCTCGCTGTTTCAGGCGTGCTGCTGCAGGCCGTTATGCGTAACCCGCTGGCGGATGCAGGCGTCATCGGCATTTCCTCAGGAGCGGGTCTGGTTTCGCTGCTGATTGTAACGATTTTTCCGGGATTGTTTTTTTGGATGCCGTTGTTTTCTTTTATCGGGGGAGCGTTTGCTTGTTACCTGGTTTATGCGCTCTCTTGGAAATCAGGGCTAAGCCCGTTAAGACTGATTTTAGTCGGAATTGCTATCAATGCGACGTTCACCGGGCTTGGCCAATCGTTTAACTACAGAGGGAGCTATGCGGTAACTAGCGTCAACCAAGCAATCTCGTCTATTTTTACGATGAAGACGTGGCAGGATGTAAACATCATCGCGATATACGGAATAGTCGGGTTACTGCTTTCCCTGCTGCTGAGCTCATGGTGCAACATGCTGAGTCTGCAGGATAAGACGGCTAAAAATCTAGGCCTGCGCGTTACAAGAGCGCGGCTGCTTATATCCGTTGTCGCTGTGCTGCTGGCTTCCGTTGCAACGGCGGTAGGCGGGTTGATTGCATTCGTCGGCCTGCTTGTACCGCATATCGCTCGCCTATTGGTAGGCTCCGACCATAAGGTGCTTATTCCGTTTTCGGCACTCGGAGGAGCGCTGCTCATATTGACGGCTGATACATTAGGACGGACGCTGCTAGCTCCCACGGAAATTCCGGCTTCGATTATTATGACGGTGATCGGCGGTCCATTCCTTATATTCATGCTTAGAAAGAGTGATCGCGTCCATGGAAATTAAAGAAATTACGTTTTCCTATGATAAGAAAACCGACCAATTGAAACGGATTAGCAGCAATATCGCACCGGGCAAGGTGACGACCATTATCGGTCCCAACGGTTGTGGAAAGTCTACGCTGCTTGGCGTGATGTCTCAAAACTATAAGCCGCAAGCAGGCGAGATTGTACTGGATGGCAAAGCGCTCAGCTTAACGAAACCGAAGGATTTGGCAAAGCGGCTGGCAGTTGTCCATCAGCAGAACGAGGCTCCTTCTGATTTGACCGTTGAGAAGCTGACGAGCTTTGGCAGACTTCCGCATCGCAGCTTATTCGGGCAGACGGAGGAAGAGGACGAGAAGGCAGTGGAATGGGCGCTGGCTTGTACCAATCTGCAGGATAAACGTTCTCTGAAGCTGGACCAGTTGTCAGGCGGAGAGCGGCAGCGCGTATGGATTGCTATGGCATTAGCGCAAAAAACAGAAATATTGTTTTTGGATGAGCCAACCACTTTTTTGGATATTTATTATCAGATCGAGATTCTCCAGCTCGTTCGAACGCTTAACGAAACCTACGGACTGACCATCGTCATGGTGCTGCATGATATCAACCAAGCTATTCGATACAGCGATACGATTATTGTGATGAAGGCCGGTGAAATCGTCAAAGAGGGTACGCCGGAGAGCGTGATTACCGAGGAGATCGTGAAAGCCACGTATGGCGTTGATGTGATACTGAAACAGGATAAGCTTACAGGGCTGTATATGATACCGGTGAGCATTTAATCATAATGAGCACATTTTGATGCTTATTATAGAAGAAAGGCGGAATAAATATGCGTAAATTGTCATTATTAATCAGTTTTTGTGTTTGTTTTGTCGTATTGTTCGCGATACCTGCCGTAAGTGCAGCAGAATATGCAGACGGTACATACAGCATCGATTATGTCATTAAGAAAGCGGAGGATGAATCGGCTTCGATGGCCAATGACTATTGGGAGAAACCTGCCAAGGTAATTGTCGATAAAGGAAAGCTGACGATTCAGATTCAAATCAACCACAGCAAATGGGTCACGGAATTCAAAACACCTAACAGCAGCGGTGGATATTCCGAGGCCAAGATGATTAGCAGCAACAAAGCAGATGATACGCGGCTGACGCAGTTCAGCGTAGAAGATCTCTCTGCGACTATGCTATCCAAAATTCACGTTACGGTGCCGGATATCGATTATGACCATGATTACACGATTCGCTTCGATTTCGATGCGGGCAGCATGAAGCTGATTAGCAAGCCAGCGGTCGTTAAGGATGAGACGCCTGCAGCTACTAAAAAGCCGACCGATGCGCCAAAGGCGACCACGGTGCTCAAAACAACGGCAGCGCCGACACCAAAGCCGGCGACTACGGTGCCCAAAGCAACGGCAACACCGACACCAAAGCCGGCGACAACTGAGCCCGCAGCGACTGCAGCCGCTGCGGAACAACCGGCAAAGGATAGTGCTTCGCCAACTGCGGCGGCGGGCAACGGCACAGAGGAGCCGGTTGCTGTTATTGCATCTGAAGAGCCGGCAGCTGCAGTTGCTATTGCAACTGCAACCACAACCGCAGCTGCGTCTCCAGAGCCTTCGCCAGAATCTACCGAGCTAGCTGCGGAAGCTGTAGAGGTGTCTGAAGCTCCTGTAGCGGAAGGCGAGCTTGCTTCGGAGGATACTGGGGGTGCGAAAGTGGAAACCGCATCCGTTGAGGGGGACACACAACTGGCTAGTGCAGAAGTAGCGGGAGAAACCGAGTCTGGCAAATCCAGCTCAAAAGGCTGGATCACTTCATCGGTCATTTCCGTTGTGATTATTTTGGCAGGGGTAACGCTTATTCTCATTCGCAATCGTAGATTGAAGAAATAAATCGTTTGGACGAAGGAAGAGGGTGCTGCTAGTCGGCATCCTCTTTATGCTGAAAACGGTAATACGGGATCGATTGGAAGAGACTTCTTAAGCTTCAGTGTAAATAAACGGAAAATTAAGACCAAGCACTTGAAATTGGGAACGAAAATGAGTATGATAAAAATAGTTGTTAGCACTTGAAGGTTTCGAGTGCTAACGAGAATAAAAGCAGCGACAAATTTTGAAGGAGGCTATTTTCAATGATCAGACCTTTGGGTGAACGCGTATTGATCGAAGCAATCGCGAAGGAAGAAACAACCGCTAGCGGTATCGTATTGCCGGATTCGGCGAAAGAAAAGCCACAAGAAGGCAAAGTTATCGCAGTAGGCAGCGGTACGCTAAAAGATGGCGTTCGTATTGCTTTGGAAGTGAAAGAAGGCGACCGCGTTCTTTTCTCCAAATATGCAGGCACTGAAATCAAATACGAAGGCAAAGAGTATTTGATTATGAAAGAAAGCGAAATTCACGCGATTTTTGAATAGCAGCCCGACAAGGGTCACATAGAAGGCAAGACACGTAAAAGCATCTTACTTAAACTATTTTGGGAGGTTTCTGTTCATGGCTAAGGAAATTAAATTTAGCGAAGACGCTCGTCGCGCAATGCTGCGCGGAGTTGACGCTCTTGCAAATGCGGTTAAAGTTACACTAGGTCCAAAAGGCCGTAACGTTGTACTTGAGAAAAAATTCGGAAGCCCGCTTATCACGAACGATGGTGTATCCATTGCGAAAGAAATCGAGCTTGAGGACGCTTTTGAAAACATGGGCGCTCAGCTTGTTAAAGAAGTAGCAACAAAAACAAACGACGTTGCTGGTGACGGTACAACTACCGCTACTGTTCTTGCTCAAGCGATGATTCGCGAAGGCTTGAAAAACGTTACTGCAGGCGCTAACCCAATGGTTATCCGCAAAGGTATCGAGAAAGCCGTTAAAGCTGCTGTTGAAGAGCTTAAAGCGATCTCCAAACCAATCGAAGGCAAACAATCGATCGCACAAGTGGCATCGATCTCATCTGCTGATGATGAAGTGGGCCAATTGATTGCAGAAGCTATGGAAAAAGTCGGCAACGACGGCGTTATCACTGTAGAAGAGTCGAAAGGCTTCGTTACAGAGCTTGAAGTTGTAGAAGGTATGCAATTCGACCGTGGTTATGTATCACCATACATGATTACTGACACGGACAAAATGGAAGCCATCCTTGACAACCCATACATCCTTATCACTGACAAAAAGATTACGAGCATTCAAGAGATCCTTCCGGTTCTTGAGAAAGTCGTTCAATCCGGCAAGCAATTGCTAATTATTGCTGAAGACGTAGAAGGCGAAGCGCAAGCGACTCTAGTCGTGAACAAACTTCGTGGAACATTCACTTGCGTGGCTGTTAAAGCTCCAGGCTTCGGCGACCGTCGCAAAGCAATGCTTCAAGATATCGCTGCTCTTACAGGCGGTCAAGTGATTACGGAAGAGCTAGGCCTTGAGCTGAAATCAACTGGCGTGGAATCCCTAGGTTCCGCTCGTCAAATCCGTATCACAAAAGAAACAACAATCATCGTTGACGGCAGCGGCAACTCCGCTGACATCGTTGCTCGCGTGAACCAAATCCGCGCTCAACTGGAAGAAACAACTTCCGACTTTGACCGTGAGAAGCTTCAAGAGCGTCTTGCAAAATTGTCTGGCGGCGTTGCAGTAATCAAAGTTGGCGCAGCTACAGAGACAGAATTGAAAGAGCGCAAGCTCCGCATCGAAGATGCCCTTAACTCCACTCGTGCAGCGGTTGAAGAAGGTATCGTATCGGGCGGCGGTACTGCCCTCATTAACGTATACAATGCTGTTGCTGCTGTTAAAGCAGAAGGCGACGAGCAAACAGGCGTAAACATCGTTCTTCGTTCACTTGAAGAGCCGCTTCGCACAATCGCAGCTAACGCAGGCCAAGAAGGCTCCGTTATCGTTGAGCGTCTGAAAAACGAAAAAATCGGCGTAGGCTACAACGCAGCTACCGGCACATGGGTAAACATGTTCGAAGCTGGTATCGTTGACCCTGCTAAAGTAACACGTTCCGCGCTTCAAAACGCAGCTTCCGTTGCAGCTATGTTCCTGACAACTGAAGCGGTTGTTGCTGACAAACCAGAGCCTAAGGGTGCTGGCGGCGGCATGCCAGATATGGGCGGCATGGGCGGTATGGGCGGCATGATGTAATTTTGATCACATGATTAAAAAATAGGCTACTCACGAGTTCAATTTGAACTTTGTGAGTAGTCTTTTTTATTAAGCGATGTGTAGTTCATCAAGTATTTGGTTAAATTTGAATAATTTTTTTTGTGATTTCACTATAGACCTTTAGCGCCCGACCATACTTTTGTCGTGCACGGTCATGTTTCTGTAGGCGTGTAAATGAATAGTTAGAATCCGCTAAAGCTGCAAGATAGCAGGGAGAGCAGGCTGATCAGCAACGCTAGTAACAAACTTAACATACGTCTTTTCATATAAGTCCCCCTGACACTGGAAAGTATTCCAAAACGAAATGTAATGATGTGCATAAAGCAAAATCTTAAAGATTCCTTTACATTTCATAACTAGTCCGATCTTCCATGCTAAGATAGGTGTTAAATGCCAACATCCTGTCGATTGAGAAGAAGGAAGGTGACATTAGGATTGACACACAAAAAATTATGATTGTCGATGATGATCCCCATATATGCGAGATTGTTCAGGTGTATTGTGAGCGGGAGGGCTTCATAACCGCATGCAGTCATAACGTGGAAGCTGCTATGAAGCTGCTTGCATCGTTCGAGCCGGATTTGATTGTACTGGATGTGATGCTGGCTAATGATAACGGCATAGATTGGTACAAGGACGCGCGCAGCTATACAAATGCGCCGATCGTATTTCTAAGCAGCCATGAGGAGAACGGGATCAAAATCAGCGCATTAACCTATGGCGGCGACGATTATGTAACCAAGCCGTTCAGTCCGGGAGTACTCATGGCCAAGATAAAGGCTCATCTTCGCCGAGTATCGACGGGCAGAAGGGAAAAACTGCTAGAGTTGCCGAGTTTGACGCTGGATTACTATGCGCAGACCATCAGCATGGGGAGTAAATCCGTCTACTTATCGAAGAAAGAGTTCAGCCTGCTATCCTACATGGCACAAAACGTCAATCGTGCCGTCACTGTTGATGCGTTATTCCAGCTCATCTGGGGAATAGAGAGTTTAGAGGATACGAGAACAGTGGCGGTACATATCAGTAATTTACGTAAAAAAATCGAGGCAGATCCCGTTAATCCTGAGAGAATTATTACAGCCCGAGGGACTGGCTATATGCTGGTTGATCGTGGTTTGACTTAGAAAACCAAAAACGTGAATCGTAGAGTTACAACTTATCTTCGGAGGTAATTCGTCTGGTATCAAAAGAAACAATCCCAATGATGCGAATTTTGGACCTCTGTAAAGAAAGTAGACTGAGATTTTTTTCTTACACCGCCTGATGGGGGGACAAATGTTTTTAAAAGCGGGGAAATAGATTAGGCATCCGTATTCCAAGTCAGATCGCCGAAAGTATTGCAGTCAGTCAAGCTTGTAAGAGTCTGATCTTCTGGAGATCAGGCTCTTTTCGCGGTTGCCAGAAGTGAGTTGCAAGTGCGAACTTAAAGATTTCTTTAACTTTCACATAGGGGCTAATCCGCCATGATAGGATAAAGCAGCTAATGTAGGAGCAAATATGAGAATTATGTACCGGGTACTACAGCTACTTTAGAATGGGAACCACTTGAGGGAGTTCAAAGTTATAAGGTCAATCGCTTGGGAATCGGCTAGAATATTATCGATATCCCTTTTTATTTTTTACATATAAGAAGGGAATTTTCAAATGGAAAGGTCGGAATTTGATGAAAAATATCCGAAGTTTAATCATTTTTCTAATCTTGCTTCTTGCAACAACTCCAACAGCAGCGGCACAAAGCTCAAGCTATGCAGAAGGGCTTAACCGCTTGGGACTGTTCAGTGGAACGGGGAATGGATATGAACTTTTGAGGGTGCCTACCAGAGCAGAAGCCCTTGTGATGATGCTTCGTCTGTGGGGGAAGGAAGAAGAGATTAAGAAAAATACCTACAAAAATCCATTTAATGATACGGGTTGGGAAAGTCCCTACGTGTCATATGCATATACAAAAGGTGTAGTTAACGGAATTAATGAATATAGTTTTGGAGGCAACCGACCCACTTCTCTAAACCAATATTGTTCAATGGTTTTAAGGGTTTTGGGATATTCAGAAACTAAGGGCGACTTTACCTATGAAACCGCGGTTTCTTTCGCTTCAATGGTATTAGGAATAGACCTTACAAAAGAAGTCGAATTCAATCGAGGAACTCTTGCAAAAATAAGCAGCTATGTTTTAAACACAAGACCCAAAAACCAAATTGCAACACGAGGTGAAACTCTTCGCGAAAAAGATGTTTTCACAACGCAAGGTTTAAACGAGGCAAGGTCACTTTGGGAGCAGGATAAAAAATTTGATTCATCGACGATTTTAATATATGCAGTTGGTTCTGACCTTGAATCACAGCAAGGTAGGCTAACAGATGACTTGGAGGAAATTTTTCGTGGTCAGCCAACCCAAAATACGAAAATCCTGATTCAAACAGGTGGAACGCTCAAATATCACAACAAATATATGACTAATGGAGCATCAGAACGCTTTGAAGTTGACAATGGACAACTTAAAAAGCACGAAAGCCGCATCCAAACCGCCGCATCAGACCCTAAAACACTAAGGGATTTTCTTGTTTGGGTAAAACCGTTGCACCAAGTGAGCGTTATATACTGATTTTATGGGACCATGGGTATGGTACAATGGGTGGGTTTGGTGCAGACGAGCTAAACGAACGAAAAACGATGAAGGTTTCGGAGCTTTCGAAGGCAATCGATGCATCAGATATGTATTTCGACTTAATCGTCTTTGATGCATGTCTTATGGGCACACTTGAAACGGCCTATGCCCTTAGAAACCATGGCAAATATCTCATAGCTTCTGAAGATTCAACCCCCGCAGCAGGATTGTTTTATACCACATGGATAGGTGCGATGGAGCGAAACCCACAAATTAGCACTGAAAGAGTAGGGCGTTTAATTTTAGATTCCTTTACCCTTCATTCGGGAATTGAAGCTAATATGCAAACAACAATGTCAATGATGAAGCTTTCTCAGGCTGAATCATTGGTTAATGCAATAGAAAATGCACAATTTGATTTCTCACTAACAGACCTTGCAAACAACTCAGAGCTATTAGGCAAAAACGAAGGGGTATTTGATCAATATGATCTAATAGATATAATGGGCAAATCATCAAAAATTACTGCTGCAGCTCAAGCACTTGCCTTCGAAGTGAGAAATTCAGCAGGCTATAAAAATCGCAACGGCGTGGCTTTGTACGTTCCTAACAAGAAAATTGAACATGCAATTGAAATGAAAGAAGAACTAAAAGCCATCGGTCTTAGTTCAAAGTATATAAAAACTATTTTTAACTGAAATTAGTTGTTAAGGCTGATCGTTGTCCAGAATGGCCATGACGATGTTGAATCGAATAAATATCCTGAATGTGGTCTTATCATTGTTGCGCTTCACCGGGCTTCAGAATTCCAGCCACACTTAGAATGTCAACCACGAAGTAGTCAGCAATGCCCTTGATGGTTTCTGCTTAGAGGCTTTGCATGAGTTCACCAAACTCTTGCAAGTCTCTTTTTTGCGTGTCTGGGTCATAGGAAGGTAAAACCGTTTCGTCGTGTCGTCCTCCTTCTCCGCTTCTTTCTTCGACGACCCGGTGGAACAACGGTTGCTGGCTTCGTAGTCTAGTCTACCTACGAAAGTTAAAGTTTTCTTTATAAAGCAGCAGTGTTTCTATCAACGATGGTATTATGGAATGAAAATATTGTCGAAATTTGGTTGTCACGGTTCATAACTGCCGATGAATTTACTGCTGATGTAGCGGGTGGAAGCTGGCTAATTAGCGAGTGTGAAAATGCAAATTTAACAAACGGATTATAAGGTGTTAGGTCACTATGCGTTCAAAAGTGGATGCGATGGAAAAGAACGAAAAGATCTTACAATTACGATTATACGAGGAGGGATTTTATGAAGAAGATTTTAAGTTTGATACTAGTACTTTCGCTTCTAACATCAGTAGCACCTGTATATGCGAATGTAGCAACAGAGTACAATTATGTGTTCGGTGTGAAAACAGGAGGAAACGAAGACGGAGGAACAGGTGATGATATTTACATGGGCGTAAGTACCTATGAAACTGGAGTAAGCTCTGATCAAGTAGCAAAGCTTGGCGGCGCTGCGGCTTGGTCTGATGTGCAACATCCATTTAAATTGCAAAATATTCCACCGTGGAGAATGAATGAATTGGTTTTTTGGCTGGTGGGCAGTGATGACTGGTACGGTGCGTCTGTGGTTCTGTGGCTACCTTATATTGATGGGAAAATAAATCCAACACAGGCGAAGACCATTACAATAAACTCATGGACAAAAGATCAGGGCAGACTTTATCGTGATATTTCAGATGTTACAAAAAGGAAATTCGCCGCTATGGGTAATGTTGATATTGGTGGTGGAGAGTTCTACCTTGATGCTAATTCGTCAGGCTCTGAACTTGTAGAGTGGGACAAAAAAGTTAGAGATCAATATGGTGAATACGACATTATGCAATATGAAGATACTCCAGTACTCAACTATACCGTTTCGGACGATGCTGTAGGTAGAGATTGGTTAACATTCGAAGAGCCAACAAAAACAAAAAATTTCAAGTTAGATATTGACCGTAAAAAGCTTCACGATGCAATGGTTGCAAAGGAGAAAGCTGAGATCTCACTAACCTATAGGGTGGCGCTCCTTGCCCAGTCTACCAACGCTGAAAGCCTTGGAGGGACTTTTGCCCATACAACTTCAGGAAATCCCGAAGTTAAAACCTATTTAACAACAAAAATAGGTCAAGCGGATTACTATTATAAAGATGTTACGTATACTTTCTATCGCAGCATATTTGACTTGGGCAACGAAAATATTTCGGAAACAGCTACTTTCTCGCATGCAACGGATCATCGATATCTAAATCGAAAATTAACAGATGTTAATATTACCGTTGATGCCCTTTCCATACATAAAAAAAATATGACAAAAGAAATGAAAGAAGAGCTTATAACTAATTTCCAAGCAACACCAGTGTTATATCTTGGAAATAGCACTGCAACACCACTTGCTAATCTTACCATGACAAAACGATTAGGAGAGGATGGTAAACCAAATGGTACGCTTCAGTTTACGGGGCAAGTACCAATGGATGTTAACGAGGTTGAGAGTGAGGGAATAAGGCTACAGCTTAATGATGTGTCTACCTTTTTAATGAAAAATGGTCGAAATCAGCCCTATTATTTGGAACGGCCAACACCAGAATCAAATTCGGCACAAAGTTTTTATTTTTCTACTCATAAAGTTGACACAAGAACACCAACGATAAGAGTTGCCGATGAAGATGGACTTGATCTAACAGGGCAAAATGCCATTCAAAATAATGTTAAAAAGATGCATCAATTTTATATGGTGGCTAGCGAAACACTCTACCCAGAGGGAAATGCAGCCCACACCATCGATAATCAAAACTATTTTAAATACGAGCTGTACAAGAAAAACGGGAATGTCTATGAACCGACAACGACCAGAATAACAAACTTTGACGGTACAGGTAGCGCAGCTAAAGTTACAGCACCTATTAGTACGCAGGTATTAAAAGGAGTGAGTGTAAACTTACGTCCAATTGATCTTACAGAGGGCGAATTCAAGCTTCGATTGTATGGATGGGATAAAGCTGACAATTCACTAGGCGGAGATGCGGGATATTCAGAAATTGAAAATATTAAATTAGATAACCAGGCTCCGCGTGTAACGATTCACGAAACTGTACAGCCGCAAGATGCGCAGTCTCGTAAAAGAAATGACTATAGATTTGAAATGAATGATTATCAACAAAGCAATGGCGGTTGGTCTAGAACGTATTATACGTTTATGAACGGTACTGCTGTGCCGCCTAATACGCCAATTGATGAAATAAAACTTGCATCACAAGAAATTTCTTCCATTCAAGGCACATGGGCATTTGTAGATTCAAAAGGTGAAAGTACAACTGCTTTATTATCTATTCCAAAAGGTGATAGTTTTGACGGGACTCTATATTATTTCACAATGGACTCAATAGGTAACGATTCAAGAAACGAGCAAGTGTCAAAATATTATACAAAAACAGTGCAGATATTTAATGGCTCTGTAACGGATACCCTTATTACAAAGGATACGGGTTCTCCAAGTCCACGTTTTGATATCGAATTCGATGTAAGTAATCCAAATATCGAAACGAAGTATAGATGGGTCTCTCATCCTAGTAATGGAATAAGCTTCACACAAAACTTTACTGTCTATGATGCAAGCCACGATGTTGGTGCAGCTGATAAAACTAATAGTAACGGAACTCTAGTTTCGATGGACGGAAAATATATACTTGAATATCGAGTTACAGATAAACGCTCTGGCAATACATCAGACTTTTCTCGAGAGTTCACTTATGACAACAAATCTCCGGAAATTAGTTATATAGTTGGAAATCAGCATGATCATTTCAAGTCAACACATCAGTTTAAAGTTAAAGTGACAGATACAAGTGGTATTGCAAGTGCAAATTACTATTTAGCTAATCCAGGAACGGAAACAAAGATTGAAAATACGCAAAGTTATCCGCTAACACTGACACCAAATAGTGAAGGTGTATTTGAAGTTGATCAAACCTTGACAATGACAGGACTTCCTTCAGGTGCTTATAGCATTGTTGTTGTTGCAACGGATCTTCATGGTGGAGAAAGTAAAAAGATTTCCCCTTACTTTGGAATGAGGTCAGGACCTGCGACAATTGAGACGTTAACACATTCCCAACCAAAGACTATAAACGGAATAGGTGCAACAAATGACGGAACATACAATGTCTATGCTGAATTGAATGAACCCCATGCAGCTTGGACTTCTGAAAGCACAACAAAATATCAAAAGCCGGTATATTATGCAACAATTGATGGAATGCCAACAGATAATGGTGTTTTAGTTCCAACCTTTACAGCGAGCAATAATGCAGGTGGTAAGTATGTATTTACACTAAATACACCTGTGCCGCTTAAAGAAGGTGTCAATACCATTTATCTTCAATTTGGACTTTTAAATCATCCTGCTGACGAAAGACCAGAGTTTTTAACAGAAACAAGACCTATCAAAATCTTATATGATAGCCAAGCACCAACTTTTGAATTACCAGACTACAGCACCATTCAGCCAACAAACTCATCCGTAACTGCAAGAATAGTAGCAAATGATGTTGGCACAGGAATTTCAAAGCTGACAGTTGCACCAGAATATGCGGACAAAATCACAATTTCTTCTTATATAAACGGTGCATTCACAGTAACTGTGAGCGAAAACGTTACAACAAACCTAGTACTATCTGACGAGCTTGGCAATAGTGTTTATGTTCCAATTTCAGTTTCGAATATTGATAAGGCAGCTCCGACTGCAATTGCATCAAGTGAAATCGTAACAAATGGAGCAAGACAGGATGGTCTTATCACAGTCAATGTTTCAGATAAGAGTGACACAACCGTTTCATTAGCACTTATTAAGGATCCAACAGCAAATCATATTCTTATAGAAGAAGACTATGCGCTGTTTAATTCGAGTAAATCAGTAACGTTGCAAAGTAGTCAGCCAATTGTTAATGGTGAAGGAAACAAACAGAAAACGTATACCATTGATTTGAAAGGGCTAAGTGGAAACTATGCAATTGGAATGAAAGCCGTCGACAATTCAGGCAATATTACTGAAAAAGTATTCGTTGACTCAAAGCTAAATTTGGTGGACGCGGAAGCATCAATTGTAAGTGTTAGCGCAAACCCTGCCATAACAAAAACGACCTCAACGGTTACTGTTTCATTTAATGTTCCAGTAACGCTCATGCCTAATGCACCAATTGAGGGTGATAAGGTGAATGAAATGGCAAGGTCGAACCATCTTTATACCGGGCTGTTAACAACATCTGTTGRCTATGTGATGGACTATGATCTTGTTATACAAAACAATAACGAAATTAGTCTATATATTCAGGATGAGGCTGGAAGGGATAGTGTTCTAAAGTTCACACCTGATGTTGCATTCATTGAAGGATTTGAGATTACAGGGAATGTGGAGAAAAATGGAACTGCTATCCAAAATGGAGGATTTATATCCTATAAGGAAAGCGATAAGCTTTACTATGTTATTGTTCCTAATCCTAAATATTCTGGACAATTTTTCTTTGTCGAAAACGCCAGATTGTCTGGCTTGGAACTAAATACGGAGCTAAGTGTACTTGATCCTTCATTTACAGAGGAAGAAGGAAGAACGGCTTATTCCAAGCTTGTATTTGAAGCGCTAAGAGATGGGAAGACAACAAAATCAGCTTACTTCGAGGTCTATACAACAGAAGGCGTTCAAGAGGATCGGATGGAAGATGCGTATGTTGCAATCTCAGTAGTTGACGAAACTACACCTGTTGCTAATGTGGAGTATTCGAATACTGAGCCAACAAACCAAACGGTGAATGCAGTGCTTTCGATATCTGACCCGGAAAGCGGAATTTTAAAGCTTGAACGTTCATATGACGGAATAAACTTTAACCAAATTGACTCCATTGCCTCTCATACCGAAAGATTTGAACAGAATGCAACGGTATATTTCAAAGTAACGAACCAAGCGGGTATGGAAACAACCGTACCAATTACAGTTTCGAATATGGATAAAACACCAATTACAGAAGATGTACACTACAGGATAGAATACACCTACGAGAACTATCTAGGAAATTGGGTTCCCATTCAAGAAGGAAAGGCTTATAGAAGAGTAATGGCAACCGTTAAGCCTATCGGTGGTGGGAAAACGCTATCGATGACTAACAACAACGCTTCCTTTTCAAGAACGCTAACTGAAGATATTCATTCATTCACCTTTGAGTTTAGAGATCGATCAGGAAACACAAATTCTCGTACGGTTAGCTATAAGCAATTTGATAACGCGATTGGTCAAACCTCTTATGTGTTATCGAACACTTCAAAGACGAATCAAAATATACATGCAACGATCACATTAACAGACGATTCAGGTGAAATATCATTTGCAGAGGTTAAGAAGGGCGATGTCGTGTATCCATTCAAAGGTGAGCCACTTGAGAATGAATATGTCGTTGAACTTGATAGCTCAGGCATTTATTATGTGACAGCGTATGACTATGCAGGAAACAAGTGGACTACTCCAATAACAGTTTCAAATATTAACAAAGTAGTGCCCATTGCAACTGCAAGGACGTACAGCACACTACCAACTGAAATTACTACACAAAGCGTAAATGTTGAGTTGACGCAGTTTAGCAAAGATATCAAAACAATTAAGGTCACAGGTGTTGAGCCGATTGGAAGCTTAACCTATAACGATATCGTTCATATCCCTGGTACCAAAGCTGTTCGCCTTAGAAAAAATGGTACAGTTACAATGTTCTTTGTTGATGACTATGGTAACGAAGGTCATGAAATTATTACAATTTCAAATATTGTATCTACACCACCGCAAGTTAGCGCAGCTGCAACATTAGCAAAAGATAAGCTCAGTGTGGATGTGTCATTTGACCAAATTCGGGACAGTGATGGCGTTCCGCTCGACATTCTTAGAAATATGAAAGACCTTGCCGTTTCTTATCGTGGATATGAATATGCACTTTCAACAGAGGTTAAAAATGAAGCTGGTGATGTGGTGTCTTATAAAGATACAGTCATCAACGTTAAAACCAATGGGGAGCACGTCTTTCAAGTTAGAGACAAAACAGGATTAACACAAAAAATTCTGCTAACGATTGAAGGAATTGAAGTAGGAGCGCCAAAGATTAAAGAAATTCGTTGGTCTTATAAATATCTTGTGAAAAACGGAGCTGGTGAGTGGGTAGAACAAGATTATCAAAGCCAGATTAAGGTTGGAGTTGACACATCCGGAAAAGAAGAAGGTTATGTTGTCGGAACGGATAAAAATCCAATAACAAACCAAGATGTCAATGTCACTGTAATCACTGATAAAGATACGAAGTTCGTTGGAGGAAACGACGTTTGGGAACTAGATAAGTCATTGAACTATAGCAACAATGGACTTTATGTCTTTAATCTTCAAGGAAGAACAGGGGAGCATACTTCGTATGGTGTTAACATTGGTCTCATCGACAAAACACCTCCTGAGCTCAAGCTTAAAAATGGTGAAGAGCTAATCTTCATCGAAGGAATGACACCTCAAAAAGATGCTTCAATTGCCTATGATAAATCAAAGCTTCTCGACTTTGAAGCATGGGATATGGTTGCAAATAAAAAGGTCGATTTAACTAACCGAGTCAGCATCAGCTATGGTGTTGGCGGGCGAGTATTTAATCCGGACAACATCTCGGCGAATGAATTTAATCGCTCTAACCCTTACTATATAGACTATACAGTAAGAGATGATGCAGGAAATCAAACTACAATTCGTCGAACAGTACGTCTTGTAGGTCTTTATGACACAATAGCGCTTGTTAACGGAGTAATGCCTGACAGTTCGAATGTTGCAACGGTGATTGGAAACAAAGTTGAAATTTCACTGAAAAACTTTGCTGGAATTTCGTATGCACGTTATGAAAAAGGCATTTTAACACAAGGCCAAATGAAAACAAAAGGAACTGTGCTGCGGGAGAAAAACGGAGTGTATACAATTGATAATGTCTCAAATGGTTGGTATACCGTATATATTCAAACGGATAAGCGTGACTATTTCAACATTTCTGTATATGTTTCAAACAAAGGAGGGAAATAGGCAATGGTTATCGATAGTAGATTAAAACGCGGCATAGCTTTAACCCTTTTTATAGCGATGCTATTTACTTTTGCAAGTTTCCCAGTGCGTGCAGAAGCTAACAGTGCGAATTATTCAATTGCAAACGACTTTATGAAATATTCTATCAATTCAAAAACCGGTGGATTTTCTATCGAAACCGTTGATGGTCATCCACAAAAAGCTTTCGACAACAATATGCCGCTTCTCTATAGGGAAGATGCGGCAAGAAGCAATGGAACATCATTTACTACCGTTCGTATTGACGGAAAAGATTATATTTTCGGTCAGGAATATGGATGGTTTGGAATAGATACTAAGCTTCATGAACCAGTTATTTCTGAGCATAATAGACTTTTGACGATTGCATGGGACATCAAGGGTTATACCATAACACAAAAGGTATCCATTTCTACTGACCCTAGCAACTCGCTGGTTGGAAACGTTGGTATTTCATATGACGTGGTAAATAATAATACCAAAGCGGGGACTGTAGGTATTCGTCTCCTTCTAGATAACGCGCTTGGTTCAGAAATTGATGCACCTCATGTCCTCGTTAACCGAACACAACCGACAATTGTGGAAACAGAATATAGTGGTGAAAATCTGCCGCAACAAATTAGATATGTGGATTCTCTTTCAGCTTCAGACAAAATGGGCTATGCCCTTTTGTCTGGCTGGAGTGGGAACGATGATGTAAATGTTGATAAAGTTATTGTTGGGCACTGGGTTAATCTTGCAAATACAAGATACGATTATACACCGAACCCTAACGTTGACTTTACTAACTATTCAAACAAATATTTAGTACCTGATACGGCAACAGCCTATTATTGGAACGAAAAACCAATTGAGCCGGGGAAAGTGAGAATTTCAGAATTGTTATATGGCATTGGTAACTTTTCTGATCAAACACAACAAAAAGATTTAGCAATCGGTATTCAGACAGATAAAGTTCAATTGAATAAAGACAAAAATGGATATCTAAACGATGGCATGTTTAAAGCAACCGTAACCCTTGACAATAGTGTTACGGGAGCTAAAGAACTTATAGAACCAGTTGTAACCCTTACTCTTGATGAGGGACTTACTTTTGCCGCAACGAATACAAGAGAATATACGATGAAAATTTCTGGCGGATTAAACGTTGGTACTGTATTTGACATTCCAAGTTTAGAAATAATCGCAAAGAAACAATCCATGATTACTGCAAAGCGATTGATCGTTTCGTTAAACGCAACAGCAATTATTGATTCAAGCACACATAAGCTGGTTGAATATAGTGCGAATACAAACATATTAATTCCAGCAATTGCAGAGGAACTTCCTGATGTCTCAATGAAACATATTTTCCCTTCCGCAGTTTATTATGAAGGAGACAAAAATATTACCATTTCTGGAGATATGAACGTATTGAAACAAGCGATTACAGGAATTGATGGATGGGATCTTTATCTTGTCTCTAAAGCAAGCGGTGAAACTACGTTAATCGACAAAAGAAAAATAAGTTTTGTTGAAGATGGCCAAGCGCTTTCGTTTTCGACTAATGAAAATTTGACTGTTGGAAAATATAACATTGAATTTAGATTTACGAATCAACAGTTAATCAATGCGTTCAAAGAAAAGATTATTTCAACAACGGAACTAGACGTGACAAATAATCCGCAGGATAAAAGTGCAAGCTACGGTATTGTTTCGCTAGTTCGAATGACAAACTCTTCTAATCATAAACAGTTATATGATTATGTTAGTTTTGAAAACGAAGATGTAATGAAAAATTTCATCTCTGGCGACGTCACTAGAAATGGTATTATTCAGAATGGCATAAAATATAAAGAAGAAGAAACAGAAATTCTATTGACAGTTCGCGGGAAAGTTAGGTTAATGGGTATTGGCCAAAATAGATATTACTCTGCTAGTAAAGCGGATGGCGATATTACGGTTAACAACATCTTGACGTATGACAGCAGCACTCCGCTTAAGATGACAGTTAATGATATTGGTGCAAAATTAGAAGGCGATGGCACAATAAAAGTAATAAACTCTATTAATATCTGGCATAATAAATGGTTTTTTGAAGCCCAAAATGGAGTGAAATACAGCTTGGATCGTGAGGCTGTTTCCGAGAATGAGGCTAAAGCATTAGAATTGCAATTTGGAGATGCTGGTTCTATGCTGCAAAATATTGCAGGATTTTTAATCAATATAAAGTACGGTGTCATGTCTCAAGATGAGGGTGACTTCGGAATTAGCTTTGGCGGGAAGATCTCAATGCCTTTAAAAGCAGCAGATGAGAAAAAAAATGAACAGCATTATGACTATAAGGGCTCACTAACTGCAGAAATTAGTGATATCCTCTATGGTAGTAAAGATGAGAAAATTGGTTTTATTGGCGTCAATACTACACTAGCTGTAGCCCTGCCAGAAGATATACTTGGTCCATTAGTAGGAAATAAAGTTGGTGCTATGGCAGAAATAACCATAGACACGATTGATGGCATTTATAAATTAGATTACGGGATTGCTCTCACAATGTTAGAAGTAGAAGGCTCGCTGGCATTTAAAGAGGTTCCTATTAATAGTATTCCAGCTATCATGCTTGACGAGCTTACATTCTTTTTGGCAAGCAATACTACGAAAGTTCCTATCGTTGCACCTTATGTATTTATGACAGGGATTGGTGGAGGTTTCGGAGGCCTTGCAGAGACCATTTCTGGAACATCAGATGGTAAACTTCCACCCATTACCCTTCATCTTCAAACAAGGTTATTAATTAACCTAGTTATTGTAGGTGACTTCAAGCTAGAAGCAAAACTATCGGGTCTTAGTCTTGAAGGTACTGGTCGGCTGGCAAAAGACGATGAAGGAAGATTGCTTAATCTTGAAGCGGGAATGAACGTTCAGTGGATATCGCCATTTCAGCTAAATGCCTATGGTAATATTAGCATTCACGCAGGGATCGTTCGTGGCGGTATAACGATTAAAATTACAGAAGATTATTTCTATGGTTATGTATACGCAGGATTCTTTATTCCAACTTCGGTCCCAATAATAGGGGGAAAGGAAATTGGAGGAATTGAGGCAGCTGTTTCATCTGACTTTCTTGGTGCAAACATTAAAGTCATCGGAGTTAAGTTTGGCTTTATCTATTATTGGGATGGTGATTTTAACATCGGTGGTTCCATCGATCTCTCTTCTAGAGGAAAAGCTGTACACTATGTTCAATCGGAAGAGCTAGACGCAAACGGAAATCTTGTGCCAACCACTTCGTTATATGGAACGAATATGAGAAGGCTCACTACAAAGGCAATAGCTAACACTAGAGCCGGAAATGGAATTACAAAAGAAGTTAGTCCAGCATCAAAAGATTCACTTCTCTTTGAAATCCCGCTTCGTGGCCATGTCAAACCTGCTGCATCTGAAATCATAATTACTAATCCAGATGGGAAAAAATTGACAATGGTTGAAGATGATAATAAGGGAAATGGAAACTATCTTGTTCAATCTATGGACGGTAAAAATTATTTGTATATTACAATCACGGATCCAGCTCTTATTGTTGCTGGTAACTGGTCCATTTCAGTGACAACACCAGATGTTTATATCGACAATTTTGAAGTAAACAGTGTTGAAAGTATTCCGGAACTTACAGGTATGAGTGCTGCTCATAGTACAAATACGAGCCGTGAGCTTAACGTTTCTTGGACAACTGACGGGCAAAGTGCATATTCAGGAGCAGTTAATGTCTATGTCACAAAAGACCCATCCATTATGAAAACCATGGAATCAGATAACATGAAAGATACATCATCATTAATTAGTATTGGTAATCTTGAGCTAGATAAAATTAAATCAGGTTCTCATGTCTTTACACTTCCTGAGTCTTTCCCTGAAGGGAAATATCATGTTGTTGTCATGCTTGTTAACCATATAGGTGGAATGAGTAAGCAAATCACTTCATCTCCATTCACTTTTACAAATCCATTGCTTCCACAAAGACCTGAGTCAGTGTCTGCGAACTACAGCGGTGATGGCTATGTGAAAGTTGACATAACTGGAAGTGACAAATCTGCAACCCATTATTTTGTGGCAATCGAAGATAAGAACGGGGTTGAGATTGAGAATTCCTTTGGTCAGTTTCCTGTAGGCAGTGAGATCATGTTAAAACCATTAGAAGACAAAACAAATCTCCCTTTATTAAAGGAAGGCAGTACTTATTTTATTAAAGCTAAAGCCGTTAGAATTGTCGAGTCTCCACTTAATCATACGGAATATTACAGCTCTACCGAGGTTGCATCATCGCAAAGCTTTGTTATGCCTGCAGTGGATAAACCTAAGCTTGTAAGTGTTGAAACAAATATCGACAAATCAAAAGAACTTTATTATTTAAGGACTAATAAATTAGAGGCAACTTACACTTTCGATAAGCCGGTTAAAATGACATTAACGCTTAACAGGGAGAATAAGAACACGCCTGAGGAATTTAAGACGGTCTGGTCATTTGAAGAAACACTTGAAGACGGCGCGAATTTGATTGACTTTACTGCAGTTGGCGCAAATCGTGACACCATTCAAGGCAGCAGATCATCAGGGGCAATAGGTGTTACTGTTGATACAAGTGCCCCCACACTACTTATAAGTGAAGAAGTAGAGCCAAGCCTTGATAAGGATAGCGTTGAAAATACAGTCAGCAATCAAGTTGTTTTTGTTAGTGCGAACTCAAGCTATAGCTTCCACGGTCTAACAGAGGTATCTGCATCATTAACTTTAGATGGTAGTTCAGAAGGTGTTGTGATAAATCCAGACGGAACATTCCATGTTAATCGTAAGACCTCAAGCCAAGAGCCAAGCCAAACCTTACTGCTTAAAGCAGTTGATGAAGCTGGAAACGAAACGGTTGTTCCCATTTATCTTGTGAATCGGGAATTGTCAGAGTTTGAGAGCATTAAACTCATATCTGACCTTGAAAACTCTGACAATCAGCCTGATGCTATCGAGCTGGGGATTGGCGGGAAAACAGTGCTTTCTGTTAAGGCTCTTCGTAAAGCAGGCGAAACTGACTTAAATGAAGAAGATGTCGTATGGGATGTTCTATATAATCAGAACATTATCAAGCTTTCACAGGATGGTACGATTGAAGCTTTGGCTCCAGGTGAAACGACAATCAAAGTCGGCTATAGACTTTCTGCTTTTGAAGATAAGAATGGGGAAATCGCCTATAAAGAACTGTCAGATGTTATCAACATTAGTGTGAAAGATCTTGGATATCGTTATGAAGTTCGGCAATCACAAGGATTCTCGTTGTTCACCATATATACGGAGATCAATATGGGTAAAGCAACGGTTGTGATAGGAGGCAACAAACAAACTCTCTTGTATGACAATCTTAAAAAAGCATATATTGGCTCTTCAAGAGAACTAGTCACTGGTGAACAATTAACAGCCAATCTTGTCTTTGAACCAACAGTGAAATCTCCTAATCTTCTTCGTGGAGATACCAATGGCAGTGGGGCTGTAGATCGAGCAGACGTTCTAGAAACGATAGAAGCTATATTAAATAATGTCTACAATGGCTTTAGCTCTTCGGAAAACTGGATAAGATCTGATAAAAACGGTGATGGTATTGTTGACATTGTAGACGCACAACTCATACTAATGGAGGCACTGAGAAGATGATGAAACCATTGAAAATGATATTGTGCATGCTGCTTCTAGTAGCTGCTTTACCATCATATGTCTACGGGGCAAACGATGCTGCTGACCTTAGTTATCGTGTGGATATCACAGTAACTGACCGCTCTGGTTCTCCAAAATCTTCATTTGACGTTGGAGAGGAAATATTTGTGAAGCTAAGTCTTGCCTATACGGGTGCTGGTAAAGCACCGGTATATGGTTTTCAAGGAAAGCTGCAGTTTGATTCTTATGTTCTGAAAAACACTAGTGTTACTATGGAAAAAGATATTTCAATGAAATATGCCGATGGTGTCATCAACTATGTATTTCTCGATATGTCCGCCAACGGCAAAGATGATACAATGCTGAAAAATATTGGAACTGCTGTCTTCCAAGCTAGAAATAACGGAACTTTGGATTTTTCATTGAGTAACTTTCTTATAACGAATAAAGATGCGACTCTGAGGAATATTGAACCGTTTGAAGATGTACAGATTGTTGTTGGGTCTGGAATAAAGGAAGCTTCTAAGTCTTCCCTATTTGAAGATATTAAGGCTGCAAAAGCTTATCTTGCTTCCGTTACGATTGCGGATAATCCCAAAGCAATCTATTATCCAGACTTTTGGTATTCAACAACATCCGCGCAAAATCTAAGAAGTGTTATCTCTAAGTCTGAGGCTGTTTTTGAGAAAGAACACGCTCTGGATTCGGAAATTTCAGAAGCAATAGAGAAGCTTAGCATCGCATTTTCTAATTTTGAGAATTCGAAAATTGTAGGTCCGAAACGTTGGGTTGTCACGGACGAGGATTCTAAAAATAAGCTTAACTATACGGTTAAAGTTTCTGTGAAAGGTGGAAATGGTAAAATTGCCGAAGGCTTTGAAAATCAAACGATTCGTGCAACAACCTCTGCAACGATCAGAATGATTCCTGACGAAGGGTTTGAAACAGAATATATCTTTATCAACGGCGAAAAATTTATAGGTCGTGACATTTATACCATTCCAGAGATTAGTAGTGACACAACTGTAGTTGTTACATTTGTGAGAAAGACTCCTTTTACAGATATAGCACATGACGATTGGTTCTATTTTTCTGTAAGGTATGCTTATAATGCGGGGCTATTCACAGGAACTTCTGAAACTAAATTTTCACCCTCAGGGAAAATGAGTCGTGCCATGCTTGCTACTGCATTATATCGTATGGAAAATCAACCAAATGTTGAATTTGCAGAGGTGTTCTCTGACGTTCAAAGCGGTCGTTGGTATTCAGATCCTATTATTTGGGCAAACCAAAGCAAAATTGTTAACGGATATGGTAAGGGTATATTTGCACCCAATAAATCAATCACTCGTGAGCAAATTGCTGTTATGCTCTATCGATACGCAAAGGGTAAAGGGCTTGACCTCCATACCGAAATTTCAAGCCTTAGCTTCAAAGATGCAAATAAAATTTCAGCCTTTGCCAAAGAGTCCATTCATTGGGCTGTGTCAAAGGGCATTATGAATGGCAACTCTGATTTGACTCTAAATCCTTCTGGTCTTGCAACCAGAGCAGAAGTTGCCACCATGATTCAAAGGTTCAAAGATTTGGAATAATTTTAAAATTAAAAGAAACCAAACTGACAGAGGGCTTTTCTTTGTCCGTTTGGTTTCTTTTTGTGCACTTTTGGCGTATCGCACAAAAGTATTGTGAGAGGCCTATTTTTTAACAAATAACTTGGCGCTGCCCCAATTGAAGATTGGAATCTTGCCGAACTGGTGAAGTTGGAGCTGGGGCAACCGGGCCGGTTATTTGTTCGATGTGTTTTCGAGAACGGTGGATGGATAGCGTTCATTAACAAAAAGACTGCTTCCCAAATGTTGGGTAGGCAGTCTTTTTGGCTTATTATGCCGTTTGATAACTATAGATTAGCCGGATATCTCCATAGCTCCTCCGAATATTCACTATATCCGTAATCTGGAGAGGGCTATACTTTAGGCGTAAATCAATCTATCCATGAATGAAATGAGGAGGAAAAAAATGAAACAGACAAGGCTTAAACGATGGACCGTTGGCTTGATCGCGGCGATGACCTTTTTAATGACCTGCGCGCCATTCCCCGCCACGAAGACGGCCGAGGCCGCAGCGAGCTCAAACGCCGTCGTCAATGCTTATGATCTTGCGACCCGCGGCGCCTGGAACGGTGTATACGGTCGCGACGGGTACGTGTTGTTCGGTTATGACGGCAGAGATGCCGATCCGATGGAGAATCAAGGGGGGACGAGCAAGGAAATCGCATTGTACGACAGCGATGTGACCATCAAGCCGGCTTACGTGCAGGAACAAGACGGCAACATCTATTCCGTTACCGCAGGAGCACGCGCATGGGTCAAATCGGATGACGTCAGCGGCAACGGTGCAGTGCTGAATCCGCCGTCCGGCAGCGCGCTTGCCAAGACGAATGCCTTTATTTCAAGAGGGACGCCGGGAAGCGACGGGGACATCCGGCAGTTCACGTTCATGCTCGAGGATAATGAGGAGCATTTGTTTTCGGTTTATTTTGCTGGGGACATGAATTATAAGTATTACACGATAAAGGATCTGGAAGGCAATATTCTCGTGAATACATTCCGCGGAATGAAAACGCTTACTCCTTCGTTGGCCGATGCGCCGGGTTTACCTGATGGGGCAAATGGTCTAGGAGATCAAGGCGCATACATCACGTTCAAAGTAAAAGGGAGCTTCGTTTTCGAGGTGATGGGCTCGTGGAGCGAAGGGCCGTCCGGGATGTTTTTCGATCCCGTCGATCCCGTCGATCCCGTCTCAGGGGCCGAGGCGTCGCAGGTCAGCGTCGACAAATCGACCAAGGGAGATTGGATTGGCAATTACGGTCAAGACGGACACATTCTGCTGGGGTACAACTATCCAGATGCGGTTCCGGGCGATAGTCCGGTTTGGGATACATGGCTGTTCATGGATCCGACGATCCATGATTACGTGTCGAAGGCGGATTATCTGGATCAATTCACGTACAATGTCAACGGAAGCTTATGGGCCAGAAGCTCGACGAGCGACGAAGCCAGCTTAAGCGTTCCGGCTGGCGCCGGGTCGCTTGCCAAACATGATACCTACGGAGCCGGAGGTTCTCCGGGACAATTCAGCTTCGTGCTGAACGATCAGGCTTGGCATCAATTCACAGTATACAGCAATGCCGTTCCGCAAAATGAGGTGGAATTCTCCTTCCTGGATAACAACGGCAAGGCCATGCTTCCTGACCATTCGATTAAGCCGGATATGTTTAACGGCGGCGTTTATTTAACCTATTTTGTCAAAGGCAGCTTCACACTGAAGGTAACCAAGACAGACAGCGACATGACTTTCGGTCCGCAGGCCTTTTTCTTCGACGAACCGGCAATTTACGACCTCGAAGGCCTTACCGTCGAGTACCAATCGCCTCGTTCCGCTAAGCTGAGCTGGAGCGGCGGGGACACGGGTTCGGTCGCGGTCATCGAACGATCCGCGCAGGAAGAGGGTCCTTTCGTTCAGGTAGGTGCGACGGACGCCGCGGACGGCGCCTATGTCGATTCCGATCTGGGATCCAGCAGCACATACTTCTACAGATTGCGCGTAAAAGAGGGCGGGCGTTATTCGTTGCCCGGCGATAGCGTCGTGTCCGTCGATATGCCGGCATACCAAGCCACGACCTTGCAATTTGACGCCGCGTCTTATGAGGTATCAGGATCAGGCTCTCCTGTTGAGTTCAACGTGACGTTAACATCCGAGAACCTCCCCGTGAGCGGCAAAACGGTCGAGTTCAACTTGTCCGGCAGAACGGTCGGTGATTATATTCCCGCCTCGTTAGGCTCGGTCGTAACCGATGACGACGGAGTGGCGACGCTAAGCCTCACGCCTGATTATATGGGAAGCTTTACCGTCAAAGCTTCGTTTGCTGCGGACGATGAGGATCAGCTGGCGGAATCGACTCAAGAGGTTGCGTTGACAATTGGCGGCGAGGCTTGGGCGTTTCCGCCGGTCGTCTACAAGCTATCGGATGCGGTGAAGCCCGGCGAGCTAATCTCCATTAGCGGCTACGGTTTGAAAGCCGTCGATTCGGACGACATACAGGTCGTGATGAAGGCTTACAACGGCAACGTCTCTTTGCCGGCAACGCCGCCGGCAGACGGAACGCCTACGGCAATCAAGCAATACGATGGGCGGGACGGATACTTCCTCGTAGCCGAGTTCCCAGAGCAACTGACCACAGGCATATACACCGTCTGGATTAACAACGGAAACGGATGGAGCGCGCCTATGCTGCTCAATGCCGCGCGTCCGTTGTTCATCTCCGAATACGAAGCATGGGAAGGGCAGACGATAGATTTATCCGGACGCAACCTGATGGCAGAGCAGTTCGGAATGGATTCTGCGACGCGTCTGCGACTTGTTAACACCTCCCATTCGGTCGAGCAGAAGATCGAACAGTACTCACCATATTCTTTACGCTTTAAAGTCAAGGCGCCGATCGGCAGATACACCGTAGAGGTGAGCAACAACGACGGCTTAAGCTGGGCGCCGCTGGCCAGCGGACAAACGTTGGACGTGGTAGAGGCAGGTCTTGATCCGCTTGGATTAGGCGTCGCTTGGGCTAACCTGTTCGATTGGGACAATCGTTATGACGTAACTGACTTCGGAGCCACCCCTGGAGACGGCGAGGACGATACCGCCGCCGTGACGGGCACGATCGAGGCAGCGAAGGCATCCGGCGGCGGGGTCGTCTATTTCCCGTCGGGCACGTACGAGCTGAGCCGGGTTCCTATGTACGCGGACATTGTTCTACAGGGAGAAGACAGGGATTCGACGCATCTCGTCTATACGGGAGCGGGCGTTAATATGTTCGAATCTGAAGGCGACGGCGCCGTGGAAGGCCGGTACGGCGTGTCCGGATTTACGGTCGGACTCTCCGATAACGCCAAGCGTCCGGATATGTTTTTCGCTTTCGGGCAGCCATGGAGCGAAGCGGCCGGCAATATGGCCTTGCGCACGGCCAGCGAGATGTTTATCGACAACATCAAATTGGATTACACGCTGGATACCGGATACGGACAGGCGAATCCGGATCCTTACGCGGGCATGCGGGGACTTGCCGTCGTCATTATCGGCAAAGAACGGTTTATCGTCCGTGACTCCGAGCTGAGCGGCTGGTCCGCCGGCATTACACATGCTTATCTGAGCGAATACACGACGTATTACAATAACAAGTTGGACTACGCGCACGAAGGTTACTTGCAGACCGTTGCCAACTACTCGTTCATGAACGGCAACATCGTGCACGGACGCGGCTGGGAAGCGGGATTGCTCAAGGATTCGCACGGTCTGTTCGCTCGCGCCAACGTGCATATGGAAGGCAATCAGGTGTACGACGTTGGAAGTGACTATAACGACGGCGAGAGTTATGCGGTAGACAGCCCTGGAGGCAACTTCAATACCGGTTATGTCATCAACGCGACAGAGAACACGTTGACGACTGCTCCACTTGTGCCTCATCGGGACTACTCCATTATGTACAATACGCTGGGCGTTCAAATTACGGACGGCCGGGGCATGGGGCAGTGGCGGGAAGTGGAAAGCATCAACGGCAATGTCATTACAATCAAGGGCAGCTGGGATGTCGTTCCGGACGGCAATAGCGTGTTTACGCTTATTTCACCCAACGACAATGTAACCATCTACAACAACTTTGCGGAAAATACGAGCAAGGGCATCTATATTTTCGGCAATGCGGTTGACACGGTGGTAGCAGGCAACGACGCGGTCGATACGGAAGGCGCGTTTGTCTGGACCGCGTTGATCAAACAATCGGCGGCTCTAGTCACCGCCATGCATGTCGCGATTCGCGACAACGAGTTCGATGGCGTTTCGCCGAAAACACGCACAGGCGGCATTCTGCTTAATACGCAGCGCTACGGATCCGAGGGCCGGTATTATTCGGTAGGCGCGAACAATATCGAAATCCGCAACAATGCCCTTACCGGCGTGCCAAGCGCCGTACCTAACAATTTGTCAGAGGCGCCGCAAGAATCCGGAATCGTATTCTGGTCGGGACTCAAAAGCTCGGACTTGATTACGGACGGTTATAGCGGTGATGCGACCAATCTGCTCGTGCAGAATAATATTCTGACCGACTTTAACAAGGGCATCAGCTTAACTCTTGGAGATTACGGTGTCATTACCGCAGGAAATTCGTTCTATAATGTCGCGACCGAATTGTATCATGCGGGCAAAGATCGGGTTGCCGGAGAAGTTGAAAATCTGGTCCAGATGGAAGGCGAAGCTTCGGTGGATGCCGGCGATCTGAGACGGTTGTACAATGCGGAGATTGCGCGGGGCAGAAGCGCTTCGAGCTATACAAGCTGGACATGGGAGACATATTCCTATAGTCTCGCGGCTGCAGAGGAGATATTAGCCTTATCGACGCCGCGCAACATCGACATCCGAAACTACCTATATGCGCTACGTTCTGCCGCGGGAGCCTTGGAGATCATTCCGACCTCTCCCGGCGAACCCGGCCAGCCGGGCAACGGCGGAGAGGCGCCACAACCGAATCAGCCGCAGCAGCCTGTCCAACCGGAAGAGCGTTGGCCGGAAAAAGGGGAAGACGTATCTTATACCGGATCTTATCTGTCGCCGAATAACAAAGGTCTTCTCGAGCCTGACCGCAAACTCACGAGAGGCGACGTGGCCGACATGATCTACAGGTTGTACGAGAAGCCGCAATCAAAGCTGGACACGGGCGTGCTGAGCCAATTCCGGGATGTAAGCTCCCTGCACAAGCATGCGGAAGCGATCGCTTTCTGTATGCAGCTTGAATACGTACACGGTTATCCGGACAACAGTTGGAAGCCCGAACGATTGATCACGCGGGCGGAATTTATCTCGATGGCGCTCAAGCTGCGGAGTCTTCCGGTTGCCACAGGCGAAGCGCCATTCACCGACATCGAGGGACACTGGGCACAGTCGGCGCTGGAGCTGGCTTATGGCAACGGCCTGATATCTGGTTACCCGGACGGCAGCTTCAAGCCGAACCAAACCCTATCCAAAGCCGAGGCTGCAACCATTATAGCCCGAATTCTGCAGCGCTCCTCGGAATGGACGGGAGATCAGACATTCCCGGATCTTCCAGAGAGTCACTGGGCCTACGCTTCGTTAATGAACGCGGCGAGCGGCCAACAAGAATAAATCAGCCGTCAAACCAATCCAAAACCTCCTCATTGGCCACAATGAGGAGGTTTTTATTTACCTCATCAGAAAGTTAACGCACTTTAAAACGATAAAACGAAAAGGAATTCTTTCTAATTAGAGATAAAATCTCCCGCTTAAACGCGGTCTCACATCCTCGAAATACTACGATAGGAGTATTTCTCATGCAGCGACAAGAAACAAGCTATAATAGGAAAATAATAGAGCTCCGAATTCCGGTATCTGTTCTCCTGATATGGACTGGATTTGGCGGGACCGTCATCCTACCATTAGAATTGAAAACGCTTAACTGAAAAGACAAAGGGGGGCGCTTATGTTTAAGCTGATCATTGTGGATGACAACAAATACGAACGTATGGGCATAAAGCAAGCGGTAGACTGGGGGGCGCTGGACATCGAGGTAGTCGGCACGTTCGCTAACGGAGCGGAAGCGCTTGCGGGCGTTGGAGAGCTTCATCCCGATCTGATCGTCACCGATATCGCTATGCCGATGATGAATGGAATCGCGCTCGCGGAGCGCGTTAGGGATCAATATCCCGATATAAAAATCATATTTACGAGCTGCCACAGCGACTTCGAATTTGCGAAATCAGCGGTAAACCTAGGGGTTTACGGGTACGTGCTCAAGCCGATCATCTCCGGCGAGCTGGAGTCCGCGGTGCGGAGCGTGCTAGGCGAGATGACCGAACGGGAGCGGAGGGAGAGAGAGAGGGCCGGCATGCTGCGTCAACTCGAGGGAATGCTGCCGCTCGTGCAGGAGCAGTTCTTCAAGGAGATGCTGCTCGGCAACTTCCGCGACGAAAGAGACATTCGCGAGCGAATCGGCTTTCTCCAAGTGTCCGTGCCGGATAATTCGAGCTTTGCGGTGCTTGCCCTGGACGTCAGGGAGAAAGTGGAGTCGACGGGCGGGGAGTCCTCCCGCAGCGTCGTGGATACTTACTACCAATCGTATACGATCAAGAAGGCGGTTAACGCGCTGGAGCGGGGAGCCGCCTTTGACGCGGTATCAGGAGAATCGGATGAATCGCCGCGTCCCGATTCTAATTCGGAACGTCCGGGTCTCGTGTCCGCTTATCCGGTTCAGATGGCGGGAGACTCCTTTGCCGTTCTGTTGTTCGGCGAGTCGGAGCAATTTCTGCAGACGGCGGTCGATCTGCACCTGATCATTACGGAGCGGCTGGACCGTTCCGTAACGATTGGCATCAGTGAAGCATCGTCTTCGCTCTCCGCCATGGCGGAGCTATATCGGCAGGCTCGGCAGGCGGCGCTGACGACCTTCTACGAAGGAAGCAGCCCGATTATCGTCTATTCGGAGATCGAGGACCGGGCGGAACGCAGTCCGTTCGACGCGATGCCGGGACTGGAATCGTTGTATGGAGACGTCAAGGTGTTGCTGTCTTACGGCGGGGAAGAGGTCATCGACGAGTTTTTGGACAAATACATGTCTTTGCCCGGAGGAGGCTTCCCGCACGAAAGCTACATCAAGGTATTCTCATATTTGACGCTCAATCTAGTGAACGTGCTGCTGGAGGAGGCTAACAAATCGCTGAAGGAGCTGCTAGGCGAGGAATCGGCGGATTGGAGCAACTTTAACGTTCCCGCTCCCGCTCCCGCCAGAGAAGCGCGGGTTTGGCTGCGGCGAATCTTCGTGACTCTTCGCGAGTCGCTCGCTGAACGCAATCCGACCAAAAATCAAAAAGTGATCGATCAAATTCGGGACATTATCGGGCAGCGATACGGAGAGGCGCTTACGATCGAGGATATTTCCAAATCCGTTTACCTGAGCGGACGTCATGCCAATCATATTTTCAAGAAGGAGACGGGCCAGACGATCTTCGATTATTTGATCGACTACCGGATCGGCATAGCCAAGGGGCTCTTGAAGGAGCGAGACAGCAAAGTGGCCGTCGTCGCGGAAGCGGTAGGGTACGTCAACACCTCCTATTTCTGCCTGGCCTTTAAGAAAAACGTCGGCATGACTCCGGCGGAATACAAAAATAAATCCATGCTGCGCTAACTTGCGCGGGGCATGCCTCCCGGGAGGGGTCTTGCACCATGTTTCTATTCGGCAAGCTCAAGTATCGACACAAAATCGCGTCCATTATTTTTATCTTCTCGTTAATTCCGATGCTCGTACTCGGCTCGGTGTTGTTCATTAACGTCTGGAATGAGAAAGTGGACGACATTCTGGAGAAAAATGAGGCCCTGCTCGCAGGTAGCGTTACAGGAGTCGACAATTTACTTACTTCGAACGTCGATATGCTGCTGTTCATTAACAGCAACTTCTATATTAATAATTATCTCGAAACGAAGACCGATCAGAATCTGGTCGGAATTATGTCGTTTAACGATTATTTGCAAAGCGTGGTTGGGGCCGTCAAGGCGGATATGAAAAACGACAGCGTCATTATCTATTCGATAAACGAGCACACGCTAAACGGTGATTATTTGCGCAGATTTGATTCTTTGGGGAGCTACGAGCCGGATGGAGGTTCACAGCTCCGCCAGGATATTCTGGCTTCCGATCCGGGCAACGTCTTCTGGAGATTGTCTGCTTTAGACGGGCTAGGCGCTCCGGAGGATCGAACTTACATTTACCTCTACAAAACGCTTGCTTCCTTCCGAGGGCCGCTCGCCGTGACAGAAATCCGGGTTCCCTTCCCTACCATTCGAAGGCACTTCGACGTCGAGCTGCCGCTGAACACGTCGATTGTATTCGAATCCAACATAGGCGGAGGACGTTTTCCGATATCGGGACCGGGTCAAGGAGAGGCGGCCGCCGACCATTCGGAAGATCAGTACGGCATCCGGCTCGACTTAAAGTCGGGGATCGGGTCGGTCGCGATGTACATCCCGAAGTCTCTTGTCATAAGGGAATTGGATTCCTATTGGATCGGAGCGATCGCCATGCTGCTAGGGGTCATGATCATTCTGTTCCTAATGGTGGAGGTTGTGTCGTTTTACCTGACTCGCAAGCTAGAGGTGCTGTTTCGCCGCATGAATACGACCGTCGAAAATTTGCTCCAAAACGATCATTTGCAATTTTCCACGACCGACGACGAGTTTAGCCGCATGGGCAACGTCCTCCACGAGCTGATCGTTCGCGTAAGGGATTATTATAAGCGCATTAATGATTACGAGACGGAACGCACCGTGCTCGAGACCCAGCTCCTGCAAGAGCGCGTCAATCCGCATTTTCTATACAATACACTATCGACGATGAAGTGGCTCAGCGGCGACGAGCGCATACGCGGCGTCATCGACTCCATGGTCCGTTATTACCGGATTGCGCTTAACAAGGGCAGCAGCATCATTACAATTGATCAAGAGCTGGAGATGATGCACGAATATTTGGAGCTGCAGAAATTCGCCTACGGCAATGATTTTGCGTTCCATATCCATATCGAGAAAGGGCTCGGCGATACGCCCATGCTGAAGCATTTGCTGCAGCCCGTCGTGGAGAATGCCGTGCTGCATGGCATTAACGGGCGCGAGACCGGGGGCAGCATCTCCATTCGGGTCGAACGGGGGATGCCAGGAGAGACGGCTTCGGACCAGGTCTGGATCCATATCACCGACAATGGCGAAGGGATTCAGCCGGAGAAGCTAAGTACGATCATGAGAGGCGAGACCGACGCAGACAGCATGTACGGAGGCTATGGCATGCTCAACACGCGGAAACGAATCGAGGTCTACTATGGCAAGCCGTACGGCATTGAGATCGACAGCAAGCCGAGCAAAGGGACGACGGTAACGCTGCGCATACCGGCAGCGGCGTAGCCTATTTGCTAGAGACGAACAGAATGTCGACATGGATAAGAGGAGTCTATCGCGGTAGCGGCAGGCTCTTCTTTTTATGCAGCAGCTTCCAGGTTTCTTACGGGTGACCATAATGTCCGAATTCAGCTATACGAGCTCCGTTTATTTACTATAACCGTTACCTGCAATGCAATAGAATAAGAGCAACACCTATGATGAAAGGAGTTGGAACCTTGTACGAAGAAATTGCTATCAGCCATACCGCCAAGCCGGCCGGAAGCAGATTCATGCGGGCGCTGCGCAAAAACTCGTTCGGCTATATGCTCATGCTGCCGTCGATCGTGTTAACGTTCATCTTCGCTTACGTGCCAATGCCGGGCATTATCGCGGCTTTCAAAGACTACAATATCTTCTTGGGATTATGGAATAGCCCATGGGTCGGGATGGAGCACGTCCGGGAGATCTTCGAGACGCCGATGCTGAGGCAGGCGATTATCAATACGCTGGAGCTTAGTGTGCTGACGATTCTAGTAGGCTTCCCAGCACCGATCATTCTCGCTTTGATGATCAACGAGGTCAAGGACGGCTTATTCAAACGATCCGTGCAGACGCTCAGCTATTTGCCCCACTTCCTGTCCTGGATCGCCGTAGTAGGACTTGCTTATTCGTTCTTCGATCTCTACGGTCCGCTTAACGATCTGCTGCTCAAGCTTTCGGGCGGTGGAGAGGAGAGAGTCATGTTCCTCTCCAAACAGGAGCTGTTCCTGCCGTTTCTGCTTCTGCTAAGCGTCTGGAAGGAAATTGGCTGGGGGACGGTCGTCTACTTGGCAGCCATAACCTCCATCGATCCCAGCTTGTACGAAGCGGCAAAGATCGACGGGGCCAACCGATGGAAGCAGCATCTCTACATTACGTTGCCTGGACTAAAGATGACGACCATTCTGCTTCTGATCTTCACTCTCGGCACGTTGTTCACGAGCAACTTCGAGCTTGTATACGGCATGCAGAACGCCTTTATCAGCTATGACGTCATCTCGACGATCGTTTATTCGTCCGGTATTCAGCAGGGCAATTATTCAATGGCGGCAGCGGTAGGTTTCCTGCAAGGAATTGTGGCGCTTCTCTTAACTGTCGGAGCCAACACGATCGCCAAAAAAACAACCGGAATTTCGATCTGGTAAGGAGGATGCTCCATTGAATCATGAATCGCTGACGTATCGCATCTTCAAAGTCGGCAATGCCGCGTTGCTTACCCTGATCGTAGTCGCCATGGTGTTCCCGTATCTTAACGTTCTCGCTTACGCACTCAATGATCCTGTGAATTCGCAGTTCGGCGGCCTAACCTTTTATCCGAGAGAGCTGTCGTTCGCCAACTTCGAGATGCTGCTATCGAACTCCGCCATCATCCAGTCGACGTTCATATCCGTGCTACGGGTCGTAATAGGCACTACCTTCGCCCTGCTCATTCAATATACGAGCGCCTACGCATTCACGTTGAAGGGACTGCAGGGCAAAGGAGCCATATTGATTTTCCTGATGATCCCGATGTATTTCGGCGGCGGACTCATTCCCGTTTACCTACTGTATTCCAAGATGCATCTGCTCAATAATTTCCTGGTCTATATTCTCCCGGTTTCGTTCAGCTTGTACAACATGGTCATTATCCGTTCGTTCTTGTATACCATCCCTGACAGTCTGGCCGAATCAGCCAGGATCGACGGAGCGAACGAGTTTGTCATCATGCTGCGCATCTTCGTGCCGTTATCGATGCCGATTCTTGCGGTTATGGCTTTATGGACAGCTGTTTATCACTGGAACGACTGGACGACGACGCTTTATTTCGTCACGGATCAGAAGTTGAACACGCTGCAGTATATTCTGATGCAAATTCTGAAGGAAGGCGAGCGGATGGCGAGCATGTTCCAGGAGGCGATCCGTGCAGGCATCGCGACCGGTATGAATACGCAGACTCAGGTGACGCCGCAGGCGATTCGTGCCGCGAATATCATATTGACGACGATCCCAATCGTAATCGTGTATCCCTTTCTTCAGAAACACTTCGTCAAAGGCATCACACTCGGTGCCGTTAAGGAATAGGAGCAAGGTGAAACGACTGTCGTCATCCTTGGCGGCGCAGCACGGTTCATTCCTAGAGTTATAGACCCAGTATGGAGAAATTATACGTTCATGTCATTCAAGATCAACCACGGTATGATGCCGGATTTGGTATGATGAAATATAAACCGCATGCACGGATCCGGCATGATATAGATGCAAATTCATTTTAGGGGGAGTAAGCATGAAATTACGGATGCGGAATACGGTTACGTTGACTGCGGCCGCAGCCCTGCTGATGTCGCTTGCGGCGGGCTGTACGAACGGAGGCAACGGCGGAGAAGGAACGACGGCTCCGACCAACGCGACAAATGAAAACGTTTCCGAGGAAAAAGCTTATTACGACATGTACGATGCGGTGACCGACAGCTCCGAACTGCCGGACTGGACGGGCAAACAGCTCAAACTGAAGATCTGGTACGCCCACGGTACGGGAGACGCCAAACGTCCGGTGCCAACGGAGGATATCGTCAGTCCGGAGATTAAGCGGGTAACAGGCATCGAGATCGACAAGGACGGCTCGTTCGACAACGGCGGGCAAGCGATCGACGTGAAGCTCGGTATGATTAACGCGGCGAGCGATTGGCCCGAGCTTGCGTTCGTCACCGACTCCGGCATGGGGAGCCTTAAGGACATGTTCGCAGCAGGCAAAGCCTATGATTTGACGGAGGCGATCGAGAAGTATGCCCCGAACCTGCAGAAGCGCCTGAGCTTCGAGACGTTCCCTTACGTCAAACGTTTCTCGACCAACAACGACCAAGACGGAAGCATCTATTCGTTCCCGACTCAGATGGGGGATCCTGACCGTTCGCTCAAAATCATGGACCCATCGTTCGTTACCCCGAACGCGCTCGAAGGCACGGACCAATTCATCTGGGTGCGCGATGATCTTTTGAAGAAGCTGTATCCGGAGGCCAAGACGCAGGACGAGATTGATGCGCTGTTTGTCGAGAAAGGCGGCAAGTTCAGCAGAGAAGATATCTACGACGTTCCGGTTAAGACGACGGAAGACTTCACGAAGCTGCTGTACGAAATGCAGAATTTAATCAAGACCGAGAACATTACGGAGAACGGCAAGCCGGTCGAGGTAAGCTACGCATTCGGAGGTCAAGACAACTGGGGGACGCTGGCTGTTCTGGCCAACCTGTACGGCCGTATTCCGAAAGGTAGCAACTACTTTACGTACTTCGACAAAGAGACGCAGCAGATCGAATTTATGTTCCAGCAGCCTTTCTTCAAAAATATCGTCCATGACTTCAACAAGCTAGTACGCGACAAGGTGATGGATCCGAACTCGCTGGTGGAAAACAACGCGATGCATTTGGAGAAAATCAACAACGGTCAATACGCGGTTGCCTATCTGTACGACCAGCCGGACGAGAACGTGATGAAAGCCGCTGGCAAAACCTATCGCTACCGCAAAGTATTCCTGGATTCTCCCGTCAACACGGCAAAATTTATTTCTCCGATGGGCGGCGTCAAAAACAATATCGGCATTGTGATCTTCAAGGACAGCGTGAAGGAAGAGGATCTGCCGCAGGTTGTCCGTTTCCTGGATTACATGGTATCCGAGATCGGCGAAAAAATGTACACTTGGGGACCAAAGAGCGCCGGACTGTTCGACGAAGTAGATGGCAAACGCGTGTTCAAGGACAAGGAGCTCGAGGATGCCATGGTTTACAATAAGGACAACGGCAAATCGCTCCATTACAACCTGGCGAACACGAGATTGGCATCGACGAACGTTTACGGCAGCGGCTGGCCTTATTATCCGACCTACATGTGGGGCGGCTCGGGCGTATCGCCGTTCTACAGCTACGATCGCGTCTTATCGCCTTCCGAGGCAAGAAACTTCTTCGATCCGGGCAATTTGCCTAATAATTCGTATTCGGATCTTGGCATACCGATCAATAACGACATGCAGATCTGGAATTACTCCGGAGTAGTACCGGAATCCGACCAATTCTGGAAAGGCCGCGACGCCTTCGAGAAAGCCTTGACCAAGACGCTTGCAGCACGCGACGATGCGCATTTCGAAGAGCTGTGGAAGCAGTTCAGTGAAATCGCGGAGAAGAACGGCGGCAACGAGGACCTTAGGAAAAAGATTGACGACTATTTCAAAGAGGCAAACAAAGATCAGYTTGATTCGCTGAAATAGGGAACTACCCCTGGTTTATCGATCGGCCAAAGCGGCTTGATAGATAGCCGGGGGATTCTATATGACGTACTGGTAAACGCTTACATTATTAATGAAACCATTTTGTCAGGAGGCTAATTATGTACGCTTTGATTGGAAGTTCCCTACGAAACGGCTTGTCCCGATTGTTGGTTGTGGCTATGTTATTGACACTGGTAGCCGTGTTCGACGTCCAAACGGCCCATGCCGCGGACGCGCCTGAGATTCACCGGATGTCGGACGCCGTGCAGTCAGGCAAGACATTTACAATCACCGGATGGGACATGACGGCAGCCTCGCAGGACGTAGCGATCAAGCTGGATTCGACGAACACGTCTCCGGCTACGCCGCCCGGCGATGCCTTGCACCCGGCCATTATCCAGAGCGACCGCAAAGGAAATTACGTCACGGTAACGATGCCTGACGGCGCAACCGCCGGCGTCTATAATGTATGGGTCAAAAACGCAACGGGATGGAGCGCTCCGGCCAAGATCAATACGGCTCGCGCGATCTGGATCTCCGAGAAGCAAGCTTGGTCCGGTCAAAAAATAACGATCGTCGGACGTAACTTCGTGGGGTCCGAGTTCGGAGCGGGCAACGGAACGGTCGTACGTTTAAAGAACAGCTCGAACACGGTGAATCAGACCATCACAGCCAGCAATGCGTACATGGCTGAGTTCTCTGTCTCGTCCGGCACGCCGCTAGGCACTTACGACGTTGAAATTTCGAACGACAGCGGCGTTCACTGGAGCAAGCCGAGCAGCGGACAGCAGCTGCAAGTCGTCTCCGTCGGAAGCGACCCGTTAGGGCTTGGCGTCGCTTGGGCGGGCAACTTCAACTGGACGAACCAGGTGAACGCGAGCTCGCACGGCGCGACCCCGAACAGCGGCGTCGACGAAACCGCCGACATCCAGGCTGCCATCGACGCTGCGGGCGCGGATCCGAACGGGGGCGTCGTCTATCTGACCGACGGTACGTACAGAATCACATCCTTGCATCTCTCGCGTAAAGTGGTGCTGCGAGGCCAAAGCCGCGCAGGCACGATTCTGCAGTATATCGGGACGGGCGGTGTCTCGGCTATCGATAGCAAAACGAATTTCGGACAGGTCGGCATTGCCAATCTGACAGTGACGATCGCACCAGGCCATACGAGCCGGCCGGACATTTTCCTGATTCTCGGTTCTCCGTGGGAGGTATTGGACGGAAGCGGCAATCCGACCTATCCGGCGGGAAATGTATTGCAGCGCACGGCCGAGCAAATGTTCCTAAAAGGCGTGAAGATCGACTACGATCTTGGCACGAACGGCACGCCCGGGCAGCGCGGTTTCCCAATGATGACGCTTGGCAAGGAACGTTTTCTAGTTGCGGACAGTGATTTCCGTGGTTTCGCAGGTTACGCTCATAACTATGTCAACCAGTATTCTTCGTTTACGAACTCCTATATGGAATTCAGCTTCGGCGTCTATGTCAATACGGCGGAATATTACATCGCGACGGGTAACACCCTCATCGGACATACCGCCGTCAATGCTGAAAAACACGGGTTGTCGGTGCGCGCCAACAACTACGTGGCGGACAATACAATTATCGGCATGCGCTCAGTGGCGAGCGGGCTTGTCGACGGACACGATAACGATGGGGAAGCGATCATGTCGGAAGCGCCGGGCGGATATTTCAACTACGGCACGGTCAGCTCTGCAAGCGGACTTAACGTCACGGTCAGCGCGGATCGTGCGTTGATCGCTCCGACCGTCATGTACAGTTATCCCGCCATCCAGATCATCGACGGGACTGGACTCGGACAATTGCGCAGAGTTACGGGCATCTCAGGCAACACGATTACGGTCGACAGGGCTTGGGACAAAATGCCGGACAGCACGAGCAAATGGACACTCATTACGCCTAACGAACATACAACCGCCTACAATAATACGATTACCGATAACGACAAAGGCATCTGGCTGTTCGGCAATGCATACGACAGCGTAGTGGCCAACAATACGTTTCTGGATTCGGAAGGCGTCTTTATTTGGAGCGTGAATGTTAAAAACGCGAACGAATCCACCTTGTCGCCCAATTACTTCAACAGGGTGACCGGCAACGTCCTGACGGGCGTTTCCCCGCTTAGCAAAAACTCGGGCGTGGGAGTCGCGTCGGAGCGGTTCGACAACGGCGGCGGCCATTATCTCGCCGTGCAAGCATTCGGCAACGAATTCAGGGGCAACGACCTGACAGGTACGAACGAAACGCCTGTCGGCAACAGCATTACCGAAGCGCCGGCTTACAATACCGGCATTTACATCTCCACGGCGGATATTGGATATTACGACGGCAACAACGACGTGACGGTATCGGGAGATACGACAAACACGATCGTTGAGGATAACACGGTCCGCAACAAACAATACGCGGTCACGTTGACTCATAGCAGCTACGGAACGGTTCTGGCGGGCAACAAGACCGCAAACGTAACCAGCGCCTTCATTAACAATACCGGTGCGCACAATACGTACAATGCCAACAATGCTGGATCCGCGGCTTCTCAATTGACCATTGCAGCTCCTACTTTCACGCCGGCAGCTGGTGCGTACAGTGCGCCGCAAACTGTGACGATTGCTTCGTCGACAATCGGAGCGACGATCCGTTACACGACGGACGACAGCACGCCGAATGCGAACTCTCCAATCTACCGAGCGCCGTTGACTGTAACGCCGCCGCAGACCATCAAAGCGATCGCGAGCAAAGCGGGCATGCTGCAGTCGGCGGTATCGACGGCAGCTTACACGGCTTCGGGCGGCGGCGGAACGGTGACGCTGCAAGCGGAGAGCTATGACGACATGAACGGCATCGTCAATTTCGGCTCTACAATCGGCGATCTTCATAACGGGGATTGGATCAAGTTTAGCAACGTGAACCTGGGAAGCGGGTTTGCGACGCTGCGGACACGGTTCACGAACGGGGACGTGTCGGCCAAGACGGCCGAGATACGGCTGGACAGTCTGACGGGGACGCTGATCGGCACGATCTCGACGCCGCCGACGGGAGGCTGGAGCAATTGGACTGAAACGGTGAGCTCGCTCACCGGAGCTAGTGGCACGCATGATATTTACATTAAGTTTTCCGGCATGACCGACTTCGACTGGTTCCGATTCGAGGACAGCGTCAGCGCTCCCATGCCGGTTACGATCCAAGCGGAGAGCTATAGCAGCAGCAATAGCGTCTCCAACTACGTGTCGACGATCGGCGGACTGAATCCGGGTTCGTGGGTGAAGTATAGCGGCGTCAATCTGGGGAGCGGCTTCTCGCAGATGAAATTCAGATTCACGAACGGCGAAACTACGACCAAGACGGCTACCGTGCGCTTGGACAGCTTGACCGGCACGCAGATCGGGACCATCACGACGCCTGCTACAGGCGGTTGGAGCAATTGGACGGAAGGAACGGCTTCACTTACGGGAGCGAGCGGTACCCACGATATTTATATTTTGTTCTCGGGCGCGACCGACTTTGATTGGTTTCGGTTCGAGTAAAGGAGAAAAAAACGATGACAATGGCACCTATTATGCTGCTGATCGACACTACGATGGCGGCTCAACCTGACAGCATACGGCTTGCCGTTGCGGACATCGCGGGAAAGGGCTTCGACGCAATCGCGCTCGAATTTCGGAATTGCAGCTATAGCGAATTCGACGAGATCGGCCAAAGGGCCATGCGCACGGCGGAGGAGGAGGCCCGAAAGCACGGGCTCGCCTTTGTCCAGATTATACCCTGGCCGGGCTTGCGGCTCCTGAAGCGTTATCCCGAAGCCAGACAGAAGTGGATAAGCGAGCACGCGGGCTACATTAGAAACGGCAAGCTCGAGATCAGGGTGAATGATCTCGAGTCTGCCGGGCATATTGATATGCGGCCGGTATACGAAGGCATCGCCAAAGCATTTCTCATCAAGCGGGAAAGGGGAATCATTCGGGAGGCAAAAGATATTACCGAGGAATTGCGGGATATCTCCCTCGTCATAACGAGCCGCTCCGAACTGAGCGGAGCGTACGGCGTGGACGGCGAAGTGTTGCTGTATGCGTCCTACTCCACCGATTACCCCGATTTTGCGAGTCCTAACATGATCGAGTCCATTGACGAAACCCTTGCTTGTTATCGGGGAATGAAGCTTGACGGCTTCGCCATGGACGAATTCGGGGCTGGCAGCAAGAAAGAGGACGTCTATCTGGGCGGAGCCGCTTTTTTGGAAGCTTTTCGCCAGAGCTGCGGCTATGACCTTCTCGATCGAATCTATCTGATGAGGCACGAGGCGGCGGATGAGCGCTCGGGCAAGACTCGTTACGATTATTACAACATGACGGTGGAGTTGACGTACCGGATCCAAAAGCAGGTGAAGGAGCGATACGAAGAGCAGCATGGCCAAGCATCCTTTATGGGATTCCACAGCACGTGGTGGGGCGAAGGAAACTCTGGCGATTTGTGGGCGGGCAATATCGACTACTTTAGGCTAACGGATAATCTGAGCGGAGGGTTCGTCGATGCGCAATACGACGCGGAGCGTACGATGCTCTCCATGACGATGCTCGCGGAGTCGCTAGCGAAATATTCGGACAGCGGCCTGGCGTACAACATGTGCTGGGATCGCGAACCGACCATCGGAAAGATGAACTATTATCATCGCTTGCTTGCTGCCCGCAACGTTCGATGGGTCGCCCATGCTTACGGGCATTCTGGTCCATTCGGCCCCGGCTATCCGCATCACCCCACTTGGGAGATGACGGGGCGCTGCGTCGCCATGCAAAGGGCGATGCAGCGATTTGTAGGCAAAGCAGTCAGCCGTCCAAGAGTCGCCATGATGTATGCATGGGAATCGGTCGCCCATCGTAACGATCCGTTTATGCACTACCATCGTCTGAGCATGAAGGCGCTTCTGCATAAGCTGATGCTGCGACACGTGGAGATTGATGTTGTGCCTACCTTCGAAGAAGATCTCTCGCGTTACGACGCGTTGATCGTGCTTTGGCCGGCCATGCTGCCAGAGGCAACATGGGAGAGAATTAGGCGCTATGGCGAAATGTCTGGGAAGCGTCTAATCTTTATCGGCCCACCTGCGGCTTGCACGACGGAGGGCAGGGATATTTCCGCCGAGTTTGCGGAGCTAACTGGAACGGCGGTCCACGGGTGCGTTAGCGGTGATGGGCGTATCGCGCAAACGCCTCTTGAGACCGATTATCCGGGCGAATACGAATACGTGGCTTGGGATCTATGGTTCACGAATGAACGAATTTCGATGAAATGTTTCCCGCTATCCATTGCAGACGGCGCTGGCGATGCCAAGGTAACGATCAGGCATGATGATCTGTCCATCGCGGCGCGAAAAGGCAATGTCGACTATTATGCATTCGAGCTGCCGCTCACGCCTTATTACGAATCTCTGCTGCATGAGCTGGAAGGATACAAGGAACTGCAATTGCCTCCTAACATGCTCACCAAAACCTTTTATGACGATGACGGAACCATACTGACAATGATGCCGCAGTTGGGCGGAGAGTTAAATGTATCGTTTCGCTACGCAGGCATCGAGTTTGAAATTCGCGGCGGCGGTCTGATTGGCCTCCGAATCCTGAGTGGGCGTTTGTCGGCGGCGATCAGTGAGGAAGGAGCGGAGCTGTACGCGAATGGAGAGCGGGTAGACGAATCGTTGATAGAGAGGATTGATAGGCTGGTGCCGAAGTTTAGTAGCTAGCGGCTAGACCAGTAATATCAAAAACGAAAAGCCGGCTATCCATCCGCATGCGGATGGATAGCCGGCTTCTTATTGCTGGCTCGATCGAAGCGGTGACGTTTTGTACGAGCTGGAATCACCAGACTCCTCTTATCGTGAGCTGCCCATTTTTTGGTCTAATAGATATTTAACACGGAAAATGAGGTTCGCATATGGGGAAGAAGCTGCGCATTTTATCCGGCGCCTTCATCGTTTCGGCGATAAAGGCTTTGGATTCGTCATGCAGTCCCAGGCTTCACGCACTCGCGGGTAGTCTTCAATCTAATTCTTGATCTAAATAAGGATTTACTAAACGACGTACTTCATCTGTTGATGTGGTATCCATTAATTGGGTTCTTAGTTCGCTTGCGCCTCTAAATCCACGTACATAGATTTTGAAAAAGCGAAGAAGCGGCTTAAATGGACGTGGCTCGTTTTCTTTTGAATATTGATCGTGAAGATCCAACTGCAAAAGAAGTAAATGGAGAAAATCCTTCGCGCTATGTTCTTTAGGTTCTTTTTCAAAAGCAAATGGATTGGTGAAAATGCCGCGGCCAATCATAACGCCATCAACGCCGTATTGTTCCACTAATTTTAATCCTGTTGCGCGGTCCGGAATATCTCCATTAATGGTTAACAACGTATGTGGTGCAATTTCATCTCGCAATTTTTTTATTTCAGGAATGAGCTCCCAGTGCGCCTCTACTTTACTCATCTCTTTTTTTGTACGAAGGTGAATAGAAAGATTGGCAATATCCTGTTTCAATATATGTCCTAACCAATCGCGCCACTCGTCAACCTCATGGTAACCCAATCTTGTTTTAACGCTAACCGGCAACCCACCTGCTTTTGCCGCTTGGATAATTTCGGCTGCAACTACAGGATGTTGGATTAATCCGGAACCCTTTCCATTGGATGCGACGTTTTGGACGGGGCATCCCATATTTAAATCGATACCACGAAAACCAAGTTTTTTCATATCGATACTCATCTGTTCAAAAAAAGCAGGTTTATTGCCCCAAATATGAGCGACAATCGGCTGTTCATCTTCTGTGAACGTTAACCGACCACGAGTACTAGCTCTTCCTGCTGGGTTGCAATAACTATCTGTACTTGTGAACTCTGTGAAAAATACGTCAGGTTTTGCAGCTGTGCTAACGACGTGACGGAATACAACATCTGTGACATCTTCCATTGGTGCTAATATAAAAAATGGCTTTGGCAAATCAAGCCAAAAATTTTGTTCGTTACTCATATTATCTCCTCTTGTTGCAACATATAAAAACGATATAAGCTATAGCAAAGTCCTTTACCCATCATACATAATAGCATTTTTTTTCGTTTGATGCACAGAATCAATTGCGTGAGCGTGCTTCGCCATTAGAACGTAGAAAAAAAGCCAAATACGAAGCTCCAGTATCTCTTTTACATTTTCCGATTCCCCGAATGGATTACGTGAGTTACTTTGTAAGGCTGAGATCACTTACTTCTTTAATGCTTCAATCATGTCGGAAATATGACTATGCATGAGCTGCTTTGCCTGCTCACTATGACGTTCCTCAATGGCGATCGCAATTAAAATATGATAATTTGATGCTTTCGTACGCATATGAGGCAAGGTGTTTGTCTGTTTGCGGCCTTCGGAGAGAAGGGGGTATATAGACTCCAGCATGCGTAATAAGACAGGATGCTGTGCCGATTCCGCAATGAGATGATGGAAGGAAAGGTCGGTATCTAGAAATGGTCCCCCTTCTTTCATCTGGTTAACCATAGAGTCAGCCAGCGCTCGAAGCTGCTTGACCTGCGTGCGCGTAGCATGTTCTGCGCTTAAGGCAGCAAGTTTAGGCTCAATGAGCAGTCTTGCTTCCAGTAACTTGATGAGCGAAATATCCCCAAGTTCCTTGAGGTCTGCAGTAGGGTCTTCCAACAATAATGGATCGTTACGTACATACATTCCCCGTCCATGCTCAATGCTGACATTTCCTTGGCTTTCCAGTGTCCGCAGCGCTTCTCTAACCGTAGATACACTTACAGCCAGCTCCTTAGAAATTTCTTGCAGTGTCGGAATACGCGACCCAGGAGGCCATTCCCTGCTAATAATTTTCTGTCTGAGGATATCTATTGTTATTGAAAAGGTCGTTTTTTTTATCATCATAATCCCCACTGTATCTTCATATTAGGTCTATATTAACATAATCGTACAAGCTCCTCCTAATCGTAAATACGTATTGACACCCAGAAATAAAGATACTATGATACCTTCATAAAGATCAGATCTTTAATGAAAATACACCATTTATTCAAACGAAAGAGGTGAATGTTTACCTTTAGATAGGATCTATATGCAATTAAATTGGATATATATGGTATAGATAGGATCGATTAAAGAAATGTCTGTCGTTATGACAGGGGAGGAGGATAGTGGGAGAATCATGACTAAAGAAGAGCAGCTAAAAGGGTTAAAGGATTCCGGCATCGTTGCAGTCATTCGAAAGCCAGCCTATAGAAAGGTCATTCAGATTACGGATGCACTGGTTTTAGGTGGCGTTGGAGCGCTGGAGATTACGGTCGATACAGATAGGGCATATGAAATGATTGCTCAATTAAAAGAGAGATACGAAGGCAGAGCCTTAGTTGGCGCAGGCACAGTATTAGATGAAAAAACAGCGAAGGATGCGATTGAAGCCGGAGCAGATTTCATATTCTCTCCGACTCTGGATGAAGCGACGATCCGTCTAACCAATCGTTATGGGCGGATCTCGATTCCAGGGGTCATGACGCCGACAGAAATTGTGAAAGGATATCAATATGGGGCAGACATACTAAAAATTTTTCCGGGCTCATCGCTTGGCGCTACCTACATAAAAGAATTATCGGCTCCACTCGGACATATTCCGATGATGCCGACGGGTGGGATTACGTTGGACAATGTAGGCTCATTTATCCGTGCAGGTGCTGTGGCAGTAGGCATAGGAAGCTCTTTAACGGATAGGAAGGCGATTGCGGAAGATCGGTATGACGAACTGACAGGATTAGCTCGAAAATTCAGACTGGAAATCAAGAAAGCTAGAGAACAGGGAGCGGGTAAATTTGAAAATTACAAAGTTTGAAACTTTTATCGTACCACCCCGGTGGTTGTTCCTGAAAATTGAAACGGATGAAGGAATCGTTGGATGGGGCGAACCTGTAATCGAAGGCAAGGCTCATACGGTACAAGCGGCTGTAGATGAGCTGATGGATTTGTTAATTGGGAAAGATCCGCTTCGCATCGAAGATCATTGGCAAGTCATGTATCGTGGCGGGTTCTACCGCGGGGGATCGATACTGATGAGTGCAATCGCCGGAATTGATCAGGCATTGTGGGATATTAAAGGAAAATATTTCAATGCCCCAATCTACCAACTCCTTGGCGGGGCATGTCGTGATTCGATGCGTGTCTATTCCTGGATCGGTGGGGATCGACCTAGTGAAGTTGGATTAGCAGCATTGGAGAAGCAGCAGCAAGGCTTCACAGCGGTTAAGATGAACGCTACGGAAGAGATGCAATATATTGATAGTTATCATAAGGTGGACCAAGTCGTGGAACGGATAGCAGCGATTCGTACAGCGACCGGCCCAAACTTTGGCATTGGTGTAGATTTTCACGGTCGTATACATAAACCAATGGCGAAGGTGCTTGCAAAAGCATTAGAGCCGTTCAGGCTGATGTTTATAGAAGAACCTGTGCTTCCAGAAAATAATGAGGCCCTCCGAGATATTGCCAATCATACTAGCACACCGATTGCGACTGGTGAGAGAATGTTCTCGCGCTGGGATTTCAAATCATTATTGGAAGATGGTTACGTGGATATTATTCAACCAGATTTATCGCATGCAGGCGGCATTACAGAGTGCAAGAAAATCTTCGCGATGGCGGAGGCTTACGATGTAGCAGTAGCTCCTCATTGTCCTTTAGGACCTATTGCGCTTGCTGCTTGTCTGCAAGTTGACGCAACGGCTCACAATGCAGTCATTCAGGAGCAAAGCCTCGGGATTCATTATAATCAAGGAAATGATCTTTTGGATTATGTAACGGACCCTAGCGTATTCGCTTACGAAGATGGGCATGTGAAGATTCCGCAGGGCCCAGGACTTGGCATCACAGTTAATGAGGAATACGTCCGTAAAATGGCGTCGGAATCCCCGCATCGATGGAGAAATCCGATATGGAGACACAAGGATGGTTCGGTGGCCGAATGGTAGAAGAGAAGAGGCTTCGATAAGTTCATTGCATTTTTGGAAGCTCTCTTTGGCGCATGACAGCACCATCGAAACGTTCTTCAAGCGGAAGAAGCAGCATAGCAAGAGCAAGCAAGTAAAAGCAAGCAAGTAAAAGCAAGCAAGTAAAAGCAAGCAAGTAAAAGGCATGTCCCTCACTTTGTGAGGCGATCATGCCTTTTTTATATGTTAGTCCATTCAATGATGTAGCTAACTCCTCCAACTCGCTATGAGAGGTAGGGAGCTATACAGAAGTCTTTTCATTTTCTACATTAACTACGGTTATTATCAGCATTGAATCTTAAAGTATTTGTAAACCCCCGCATCTCACCCTATCTTGCATTGATTAATAGGAAAACAATTTGTATGATAGATTAGGCAACAGGAAAGCAATATAAACCACATAAAAACAACTATGTATGTGGTTGAAACAATGTGAAAAACATGCGATTTATCGTATAATTTGAAGAAGAATGAGGGATAGGCTTAGGGATGAGTACGATCAGAAAGTCAGAGTTTAATCGCGAGATGAAAGGATTAGTCATTCCATCTGTGCTGCAAATGCTTGTTGGCAACTCATTTTCATTAGTAAACATGCTAATGGTGACGAGCTTGGGGGACGGGGCAGTCGCTGTAACAGCTGCAGCGGGCAGAATAAGCTTCATTCTATCGATGATTCTTACCGCAATCTATGGGATGACGACCTATATGACCCAGTACTATGGCAAACAGCAGTATTCGCTTATGCGGGCAACCTTCGGCTTTATGCTGCTGGCGGGAATCGGTACAAGTGTTCTAGCTTTTGTTGCTGTGTGGTCTTGGAAGGAGCCGATTCTATATCTATTTATTAAGGACAATGAATTACTGCCGCTCGGTATGCAATACGTTTCGATTATGGCCTTTGTTTTTCTCATTAGTGCGATTAGGGATGCGTACGCTCAGGCGCTTGGATCTATAGGAAAGGTTAAAATGACGCTATATGTCGGCTTATGTGCGATGGCGGTCAATATTGTATTGGACTATGGGCTGATTTATGGAAAGCTGGGTTTGCCAAAGCTTGGCGTTGCAGGAGCCGCATGGGGAACGTTAGTCGCTTCAAGCATAAGCTTGTTGTTTTTGTTTGTTTTCATCTATAGTAAATCGTATTATTTAAATATTGGAATTCGAGAGCTTTTCAGTTTCCCTCGGAAACTGCGCAAGCAGGTGGTGAAAACGATAACGCCGCTCGTGTTCCACGAAGGCATGTGGTCGATCGGCAACATGCTGTATGCCGTAGCTTTCGGATCGCTAGGCATTGCGGCATTGACTACGTTCCAGCTCGCGAATACGCTTCAGGGCTATTTTATGATGGGAATCCACGGATTTGCTTATGCTGCAAAGGTCATGATCGGTCAAAAGCTGGGACAGGACAAGCATGAGCAGGCGCTGGATTATGCTCGGAGATTTACTCGCATTTCTGTGATTGCTGGTATAATCATAAGTGTTGTCATAATTATCTTTTCACCGTTTGTGTCTTATATGTTTCCCCATCTAAGTAATGAGGTTCACGCTTCTTTAAGCCATGTGCTGCTGCTGCAGGCTTTGGCGATGACCGCTTTTTTCTTGAATAACGTGTGGATTGTCGGTATGTTTAGAGCAGGCGGAGATAATTTGTTTACGATGAACATGATTTTAATTACGACATGGGCGATTGCATTGCCGGCGGTATTCGTTGGCGCATATGTGCTCCATCTGCCGCTGGAATGGGTGTACGGCCTATTTTTATGTGAAGAAATAAGCAAGGGTTTGATCGGATATAGACGTTATCGCTCTCAGAAATGGATGCGGAATTTGGTTGGAAATGTTCCTGACTCTCCATCACCCGCTGCATCTTTATAAGATAGGGGTGCGTGAGAATAGTAGGGTAGAAGAATAGGAGGGTTTGCGATGTCTCTCGCGGGCGAAGAAAGAAAGCTGAGTATTATGAACTTGCTGAACGAGCATGGGAAGGTCATTGCAAGCGACCTAGCGCGTATGTTCGAGGTTACAACCGAAACGATTCGTAGAGATCTGGATGATCTGGAGAAGGAAAACAAGCTTAAGAAGGTGTACGGCGGCGCAATTAAGCTAAAGGTTGAGGTCGAGCCTACCTTGTTTGAGAGAGCCTGCATCAATCAAGAGGCGAAGGAGAAAATTGGCTATCTTGCATTTACGCTCATTGAGGATTATGACGTTATCTTTATCGATGAAGGCACGACACCGCTGCAGATTATCCCCTTTCTATCTCAGAAGCAGCAGGTTACCGTATTAACGAGCTCGATATCCGCCATGATGTCCTTGATTGAGCTTAAGAAACGAGAGCAATTCGATGGCCGAATGATTATGCTTGGCGGGGAAGTGAATGTGAAGCATCTTCGCGTAACGGGAGCGATTGCGGAAGCGAATATGTCGGATATATTTGTGAACAAAGCATTCGTAACCGTAGATGCTCTATCCATTGAGCATGGATTCACGAGCTATGACTACGAAAAGGCATCGTTGACTCGAAAGTGGATCCAGCAATCGGAAACGTCCATTATTTTGGCGGATTCATCGAAATGGAACAAGCGGTCAATGGTCAAAATCTGCGATTTCCAAAACGTGGATATCGTGATTTCGGAATTAGAGCCTCCTGCAGCATGGAAAGCGCAGCTGGAAGAGGCGAATACGAGATGGATGATGCCATCTGAATAGTCAATGCCGATGTTTAACTCAAACAGAAAAGCCAGTAGAGAAGCGAGTCTTCTCTGCTGGCTTTTTTATTTATAAGCATTTATATGTTTTCACATATAAATATGCTTATCTATCTCGGCGAAACGAATGCTTTTGCCAAAGAGGACGGCGGCAGCCGTTTGCGCTTGATGTTGTTTGTTGTTGTGTAAAGATTGTAATCGCTATGTTAAATCTTTCGAATCGCATTGTATTGGTCATTTTTTCGCAGTAGAATATAAAAAACAACATAAATAAAAGTAAAAGCAATTAAAAGCAATATGTTGTTTGCAGTAGTTGATACATTTTCCAGCAGTGAATTCCGATTGGAACAGAGGACTAAACATAGGAGTGGTGACGATGAAGGACGCCGTATATTTGGATAAAAGCAAACGGAAATACAAAGGGAACCTCCATATGCATACGACATGGTCAGACGGAACACAGGAGGCAGCGGATGCTGTGTCTGCTTTCAAGGCTAAGGGCTACGACTTCATCAGCATTACGGATCATGATGTATTCGCTCGTACCGCTGCATTTGATACGGAATCATTCATTGTACTGCCGGGCATGGAGAGAGGCGGCTTGAATCTTGTGCCGGACGAAGATCCAGGCTACCACTTTGGGGTGCTGGACGATCCAACGATCGAACCTATGAAGGAAAGATTCCAGCATTTGCAATCGTTCGAGGTCCCGATTCCTTGGGAGGGGCAACAATCTCCGCAGAAGCTGATAGACAATATGAGGGCCCATGGCAATCTCGTTGTGTTCAATCATCCCGAATGGCATTTGACACGCTTTGAGGATATGGTTCAGTACGACGGATTTTTTGCGATTGAAATTTATAATCACGCAACGGAATGGACGGCGAGCTCTTCCTATGGGGCGGCTTACTGGGATCATGCGCTTCAGAATGGCAAGCGCGTGTTCGGTATCGCTGCCGATGACTCGCACGACCATGATCCAAACTGCAAGATTCCTGAATATGGAGGCGGCTGGGTTTCTGTCGAGGCAGAGGAGCTTACGCAGGCAGGCATTATCGCGGCTCTAAAAAAAGGTCAGTTTTATTCCAGCTCCGGACCCGAAATTACTGATTTCCGCGTAGAGAATGGCTTCGTCCATGTGGAGTGCTCGCCTTGCCAATACATCATGTTTAAAGCCTTTCCGCTGCGTGGGCCGTTCCACGTAGAACGGGAAAAGGGGGAATTAATGACCTCGGGAAGCATGGTGATCCAGAAGGGCATGAGCTATATTCGGGTGGAGTGCGTGGATGAGAAAGGCAGAGTAGCGTGGTCTAATCCGATCTTTGTAGCTGATTTGGCAGAGGAGGAGGAGCAATAATGAGAGATGCCATTATTTTAGATGCTGGCCGTCAAAAGTATAAAGGCAATATCCATTCGCACTCCGTGCGCAGCGATGGCGAATATACGGTAGAGCAAATGATAGAAGCTTATCGCTCAAAGGACTATGATTTTATGTGTTTAAGCGACCATGAAATCTATTTCCATAGCGATGCATATGACACGGAAACGTTCATTATGCTGGACGGCTATGAAATGGCTTGCGAGATGGAACGTGAAACGACGGGCCAACAATATCATATGCATGGCCTTTTGGATCGTTCACTGCAGGCTGACAACCCTTTTCAGCACGATGAGGAGCACGCGAAGCCGGATTATGAGAGCCTGGATACGATTCAGCAATTAATTGATGAGATGAGAAGCAAAGGAAATCTCGTCATCATGAATCATCCGGAATGGTCCAAAAATCGAGAAGAGGATTTGTTGAAGCTTGAGGGCTATGCGGCGATTGAAATTTATAATCATCAATCCGAGATTCAAGAGGCGGTAGGCTACGGCGTATCTTATTGGGATTATGTGCTGAAGCGAGGCAAACAAATTAACGCTATCGCGGCGGACGATGCCCATGGCGGTCCAACGGATATGGCGGTTTCGGAATTTTATGGCGGCTGGATTGCCGTAGAGAGCGAGCGATTAGAGCAGCAAGCGATTATTGATGCGATAAAAGCAGGCCAATATTATAGCTCCAATGGTCCGAAAATGTATGATCTTCGCATTGCGAACGATAGGCTGAAGGTCGTGTGCTCTCCTGTGCGAAGCATTCGGTTTATTACGTTTCCGGATAATGGCTTGGCTGAAATGGACCCAACCGGCGAGCTCATCACTGAAGCGGAATATTTCATTCAAAATAATGAGCAGTATGTACGGGTGGAATGCGTAGACGCATCCGGCAAAGCAGCGTGGAGCAATCCGATCTATCCCAAATACGAGCTGCAGCTGAAGGAGGAAAAATGAGCAACCCTTATTTGTTGCTAACGCCGGGTCCCTTATCGACAACCGCAACGGTTAAAGAGGCGATGCAAAAGGATTGGTGCACGTGGGATCATGAATATAAAGCCATTGTCGAGCAGATTCGTCAGCAGCTGTTAGAGGTGGGCTGCGCATCTAAGGAGCGCTATACGACTGTATTTATGCAAGGCAGCGGTACCTTCGGTGTGGAAGCGACGCTTGGATCTGTCATTCCGAGTGACGGCAAGCTGCTTATTTTGATAAATGGCGCCTACGGGAAGCGTATGGAGGAAATCGCAAAGGTGCTCCGTATTCCATATCTATCTATGGCGTTTGAAGCGAATGTGCGGATTGATCCATATGCCGTTGAAAAGATGCTGATTGATGATACGTCGATTACACATGTGGCAATGGTTCATTGCGAGACGACAACCGGCATTCTGAATCCGCTTGAGGCTGTCATGGAGGTCATTAAGCGAAATCACCGCGTAGCCATCATCGATGCGATGAGCAGCTTTGGCGGAATTCCGATCGCAGTAGAAGAGCTGCAGATCGACTTTATTATCAGCAGCGCGAATAAATGCATCCAAGGCGTTCCGGGCTTCAGCTTTATTCTATGCAAAAGGGATGAGCTTATGAAATGCAAAGGGGTGGCGCGCTCATTATCGCTCGATTTGTACGACCAGTGGGAGACGATGGAGCAGGATTCTGGCAAATGGCGGTTCACCTCGCCAACCCATGTTGTCCATGCTTTTAAACAAGCACTCAAGGAACTAGCGGAAGAGGGCGGGGTAGAAGCTCGTCATGAACGATATCGCACGAACCAGCAAATCGTCGTGGAAGGGATGACGCAAGCTGGCTTTAAGGCTTACTTGCCGAGAGAGCTGCAGTCCCCCTTGATTACAACCTTTTCGTATCCCACGCACATTTCATTCACATTTGAACATTTTTATACCTTTTTGAAGTCGGCGGGCATCGTCATTTATCCTGGTAAATTAACGGATATAGAAGTATTTCGCATAGGGAATATGGGTGATGTGTATCCCAAGGATATAGAACGGTTGAATGAGCACATATTACGTTATGTAGGAGAGAGCCAACATGAAGATTGAAGGCATTATATTTGATTGGGCAGGTACTACGGTTGATTATGGCTGCTTTGCGCCGGTACAGGTGTTTATCCATATTTTTGAGGAAATAGGCATTCCATTAAGCATGGAAGAGGTTCGCGCTCCTATGGGACAGCTGAAGCGGGATCATATTCAATCGCTGCTGCAAATGCCAAGAGTAGATGCTGCTTTTCAAGCGAAATTCGGACGCAGCTATACGGAGGCCGACATTGACGAGCTGCATGACCGATTTGAGCCTAGGCTACTCGCAATTCTCTCGCAGTTCGGGAAGCCAAATCCACATGTTATAGAAACGGTGGAGCAGTTGAGACAGCAAGGGTTGAAAATCGGAGCGACTACAGGCTACACCTCCACCATGCTTTCGATCGTGGCGAACGCGGCTAAGGAATACGGCTATGAGCCTGATCATTGGGTAACGCCCGATCAGGTCATGGACAAAGGCAGGCCTTATCCGTACATGATTTATGAGAATATGAAGCAGCTGGGCATGCGCCATCACGCACAAGTAATTAAGGTCGGAGACACGACCTCAGACATGGAAGAGGCGAATAGCGCTGGCGTATGGGCGATTGGCATCGTGAAAGGAAGCTCCATGCTTGGGCTTACGGAGGCTGAGGTGCAGCAGCTTTCGGCTGAGGAAGAACGTCAAATGATCGCTGCTGTAAGCAAACAGTATATGGAAGCAGGAGCTCATGCCGTGATTGAAGACCTGTCTCAGCTGCCTGCAATGATCGAGCAGATGAATCAACGATTGCTGAATAAGGAGCTGCCTTATGGAAATTCGCATCAATAGCCGCATAGAAGGAGATATCAATGGAACGGATGCTCGTCAGGCTTGGCAGGACGAGCATCTGAGTGAAGAGACGCTTGCTGTACTGGAACAGGACAGCAAGCTTTTTCTTCATCAGTCGATGTCTACCCCATGCTTGAATGCGATCGTCAATGCTGAGGGCATCTACCTGGAGGATCAGGATGGGCGCAAAGTGATCGATTTCCATGGAAACAGCGTGCATCAGGTTGGCTACAAAAATGAGTATGTGATGAAGGCAATCATTGAACAGATGCAACAGCTGCCGTTTCTGCCGCGGCGCTATACGAGCCGGGTTGCGATTCAGCTGGCGCAGAAGCTAATCGATCTGGCGCCGGGAGATTTGAACAAGGTACTCTTTGCGCCAGGCGGCACCAGTGCGATCGGAATAGCGCTGAAGCTAGCGCGCAGGGCAACCGGCAAGCACAAAATGATTTCGACTTGGGATTCCTTCCATGGCGCAAGCTTGGATGCGATATCGGTTGGCGGCGAGTCCGTATTCAGAAGCGGGATAGGGCCGTTGATGTCAGGGACGGAGCATATGATGCCATATAACAGCTATCGTTCCATCTTTGGAGAAGGAGAAGCTGCCAACGCCAAAAATCTGGACTACTTATCCTATATGCTGGAGAGGGAAGAGGACGTGTGCGCGGTCATTCTCGAACCGATTCGGAGCACGGACGTACAGATTCCGAGCGTTGCATATATGCAGCGGCTTCGTCAAATCTGCGATGAATATGGCGTGCTGCTCATCCTGGACGAAATACCGACGGCGCTCGGCCGTACGGGGACCATGTTCGTTCACGAGCATTATGGAATCGTGCCGGATATTGTGGTCATTGGCAAAGGTTTTGGCGGCGGGATTTTTCCAATGGCAGGGATAATCGCCAGAGAGCATTTGGATATCGCAGGCGATATTTCCCTCGGGCATTATACGCATGAGAAAAGCGCGGTAGGCTGCGCGGCTGCGCTGGCTACCATTGCATACATCGAACAGGAAAACCTGCTTGAGCATGCGAAAAGCATGGAGAGTTGGCTGCTGGAGCATCTTGGGGAGCTTCAGCGTAAGTATGCCGTAATAGGCGATGTTCGGGTCAAAGGCATGCTGGCAGCAATCGAACTCGTATCGGATCGGGAGACGAAGGAGAAGGAAGCAGCAGGCGCAGAAAAGGTTCTCTATGAATGCTTGTCACGCGGACTAAGCTTCAAGGTATCAAGCGGCAATGTCATTACGCTCGTTCCGCCTTTAATAACAACTGTTCAGCAAATGGAAGAAGCCATCACGATTTTAGATCAAGCGCTTGAACTAGTATTCACGAAATAATACAGAACTGCTAATTCAAAAACAACAACATTGCAATTAAAAAAATAATAAAACAATTTATTAATGTGTAATTGACACAGTTTTTACAATTCTCCTTTATAGTTTAGTTAAGCCAGTGAGAACTGGAAAACGAGGAGGGTTTACAAGAATGAAGAAGCTTGCACTTGGATTAGTTTGTGTAATGACAAGTATGACATTATTAGCAGGTTGCAGTACAGGCTCAAATACTGGAGCTGCTGCAAATAGCGGCGCAGAGTCTTCCGGTAATGGCGAGAAAATGAAAGAGGTCGTGATCTCCGTTCGCGAGAACACATGGGGAGCGCGGAAGGAAAATTTCATCGAAGCTGAAAAACGCGCGAACGAAGAGCTAAAGTCGGAGAATGTACAGATAAAAATAGACTGGTGGCCTGGCGTTGGCGATGATGAGCTGATCCTGCAGGCGCAAGCGAATAAAGTAGCAGATGTATTCATTAACTCCAGTGTGGATATCGGGTGGCAGCTGAATGCAGGGTTAATCCGCGACGTGGACTGGGTTGGAACATCAGATGTGTTCAAAAACATGCCGGAATCCTACAACAACATGATGAAGTACGAAGACCACTACTACGGCGTTATTCAGGATATGGATGCTTCTCCCGTATTTATTAGCCGCAAGGCGCTGGAAGGTCTCGGCTGGACAGCTGCACAAATCAATGAGCTGAAGGCTCGCGTGGATGCTGGCAGCTTTACCTTCGGCGAGCTTGTGGATCTGGCTGATGAGTCGGTAAAGAAAAAGCTAGTTAAGGTAGGCTTTGGCGTTGAGGATACGAGGTTTGAAGGCTGGAATTATACATTCGACAACTTCAATTACAGTGCGGAAGAGAACAAGATGGTGCTGTCGAAAAACACGCAGAAGGTTTATGAATTTTGGCAGGATGCGAAGCAGCGCGGCGTCGTTACGGAGGGCATTGCCGAGATTGATACGGACAAGGCTGCCGAGCTGTTCATTAAAGGCGAATTGTTCGCTGAATTTGCCCGTACGGAATTCTATCAAGTGATGCGTACGCAGCTTGGCATGGATGAGGACTTGGCTGGCTATGAAGCATGGTTTAAGGAAAATGCGATTTGGATTCCGGTTCCGTCGGTTGAGCAGGGAGGCAAGCCTGTATCCTACAGCAACCCTGCGTTGGTTTACGTAGGAGCTAAGGTCGATAATGAGAAGATGCCATATGTTCAGAAATTAATTGAGCATGTGCTGGATCCTGACCTGCAGATTAATCATACGCTTAAAAGCGGCAAGCTTCCTGTAACGGCGGCGGCACAGGAAGACCCGCGCTTCCAAGAAATGAGCTTCTACAAAGATCATGCTTATTTAATCGATTTCACGAAAACCCGTCCAGCCCAAATGGATTATGCGGTCTACATGAAATCGTTCACGCTTGGCATTGATGCCATTCTGACCAAAGGCCAAACGGCGGCAGAAGCCTTTGCGTTATTCGAAAAGGATGTAAAACAAAACGTACCAGCGGACAGTCTCATTGTAGAATAACGATGATACAGAAAAGGTGCTCTGCTTGCAAGAGCACCTTTCCGTATATTTTGTTTAAAGGAAGCAGGTGCAGATCTCATTATGGAGATCCCAGTGACTTTAGCCAAAAAGGCTTATAAGAAGCCTTTAGCCAAAAAAATGTATCCCTATTTTTTCATTATGCCCTTTGCGCTGCTCGTGCTTGTCTTTTTTATTCTGCCAGCGATTGCGACCATCATCATGTCCTTCACGGATTTGAATGCGTCGATGAAAATTAATTTTGTCGGCTTCGATAATTTCAAGCGAATATTTTCTGATTACAGCATGCCTCAAATTTTATGGAACACGGTCCTGTTTGCCGTTGTTACGCTTGTGTTCTCTCTGTTTTTTGGACTATTTATATCGATCGCGACCCAGTATTTCTTAAAGGGAAAATTGACGGCAGTCATTTATCGTGTCCTATGGTTAATTCCAAGCATTATACCTGCTGTTGTATATGTGACGTTCTGGAAGTATTTGTTCGATCCGACGGGCGATGGGCTAATCAATAAGGTTCTGCACCTATTCCAGCCAGAAGCTGATCCCGTTTCATGGTTTACGAAAATCGCGATGGCAATCGTGATCATTGCAACGATAGTATCTACCACTTCAGGAGGAATGATTCTTTTATCGGCCGCCATCAGCTCCATACCCGAGGATCTGTATAAGGCTGCCAAAGTAGATGGAGCAAGCGAGAAGTCGGTCATCACCAAGATCATTCTTCCTTCATTAAAGTGGCCGTTAATGTATATTACGGTGTCGGATCTGATCGGCTTTGTGTCTTCCTATTTCTTCATCTTGCTTCTGACCAATGGCGGGCCAATGCGGGATACGACAACGTTATCTCTATATGCGTACCAGCAAGCCTTTAATTTGAAATATTATGGATACGGCGCTGCTCTGTCTCTATTGGTTGTGCTGATCTCGCTTATTTTGACATTATGGCTGCTGAGGCTGTTTGATTTCAACGAAATGATAAAGCCATCGCGGATCGAGGATTAGGAGGAAACTATGTCGACAAGTATCGCAAAAAGACTGCTCGTGCACACGTATATGCTGCTCTTTACGATGCCTATCATTGGCATGATTATATGGTATGTTATCGCAGCGACATTCAATGGCACGACCGGGCAATTTACGCTCGAGAACTTCAATTTTGTTAAAGAGCCGATCGAGTATGCGGGTATTGTTCTGCCTGCGATTTGGCCCATAGTTCTAAATACATTAGTCTATTCGGTTCTTATTGTGTTCATTGAAATAGGCATAGCCGTACCAGCTGCATATGCATTCTCGAGGCTTGATTTCAAAGGTAAGCTGGCATCCATGAAGTTCTTGTTCCTTATGCGCTCATTCCCAGGCATTACGCTCATTATCGCTACGTTTTTTATCCTCGTGCAAATGAACCTTGTGAATACGTATCTAGGCGTTATTCTCGTTGCCATAACAGGTTCCTTGCCGGGCCGAGTGTACATTATGAAAGGCTTCTTCGATGAGGTGCCGTGGGATTTGGAATGGGCGGCTATGGTAGACGGCTGCTCGAGATTTCGTGCGCTCATGAAAGTCCTCGTTCCGTATGTATTGCCCGGCATTGGCGCTATCTCCGTATTCTCCTTCTTAGGCGCCTACGGTGAATGGTTTCTGTTCAAGCTGTTTATATTCGATGACAATATGCTGACGCTGGCGGGTTATCTGTCTCGTCTAGTGACGAAGGAAAATGTCATTTTGAACTACGGATTGCTAACGGCGATTGGTTTGTTTTATACGATTCCGCTAGTCGTTTTCTATATTTTTACCCAAAAAATATTTCTGAAGATCAATATGGGAGGGGCAAAGCAGGTATGATTTCTCTTGTGAATATCGTAAAAGACTATGATGGGAAGCAAATGGGGAGCCGGGCGGTTGATGGTTTGAATCTCGAAATTGCCAAGGGTGAATTTGTTGCGCTGCTTGGCCCTTCTGGCTGCGGAAAAACGACAACGCTAATGATGCTGGCGGGGCTGCTGAAGCCAACTTCTGGTGAAATTTACTTTAAAGATAAGCTTGTGAATCATGTGGAGCCAAAGGACCGCAATATCGGGATGGTGTTCCAATCCTATGCACTTTATCCCCATTTGACGGTTCGAGACAACATTGCTTTCCCGCTTCGCGAGAGAAAAATGGCAAAAAAGGACGCATACGAGCGCGCTTTGCACACGAGTAAAATATTGCAAATCGATCATCTGCTTGATCGCAAGCCATCACAGCTGTCAGGCGGTCAGCAGCAGCGTGTCGCTATGGCGCGCGCGTTGTCCAAGGACCCGGAAATTCTGCTGCTGGATGAGCCGATGTCCAATCTGGACTCACGATTAAAGCTCGATGTAAGGGATGAAATCCGCAAAATCCAACGTAAATTAGGAGTCACGACGATTATTGTTACGCATGACCAGGAGGAGGCGCTAGCGATCTCTGATCGCGTAGCGATTCTGAACGGCGGGAAAATTCAGCAATATGCGCCTCCAAGTGAGCTGTTCAATCATCCCTCCAATTTGTTTGTCGGCAGCTTTCTAGGCAATCCGCCTATGAACCTGATTGACGGAGTGGTTGAAATGAGAGGCGAACAACAATGGGTAAAGACGAAGCTATTCGAGCTGGAAATACCTCAGTCGCGCAGGCTGGAGGAGCAGCATATGGGGAAAGAGGTTAAGCTTGGCGTACGTCCGCATGATTTGTTCATTGCGGAGCAGCCAACTGAAGCTGCGATTAAGCTGCAAATCGATCTTATCGAGCATCTAGGCAATGGGCAATTAATTAAGCTGACGGATCCCGCTGGGCAATCCGACATGATGATTCGTCTTCTGACGGATAATGAGAAGCAGCTGAAGGAGCGCGAGACGCTCTCGGTCGGCATCAGGCCGCATAAGTTTCACCTGTTCGATATGACGGACGAAGGGCGTAATCTGTTGCAATTTCAATAGAATGAGAAGGAGTATAGAATGACAATACCTACAATTTTGATTGATCAGCATGTACATTCATCCTATTCGCCCGACTCGAGCTCAACGCTTGCAGAGATTGTGCAATATGCAATTGCACGGGGGAAGCCTGCTATCGTGACGACAGACCATTTGGAGTTTGATTGCAAATATTTCAAGCAGGACGTGGATATTGACTGGGAGAGCTACAATAAAGAAGTGGAAGAGCTATCAAGGCGCTATGCTGTGGAGATTCGAAAAGGCATTGAGGTCGGCTTTCGAAGCGATTATAAGGATGTCATCAACGATTACTTGGCTCAGCGCGTATTTGACGTCATTTTGTTGTCAGCGCATAATGACGGGAGGCTGGATTTTTCAGAAAAGGCGTTTCATGATTTGCCGATCCAGCAAAGGCTTAGGCATTATTTTACACATGTAAGAGAGGCTGTCGACCAGATGGGAAATTACGATATCGTTGCCCATTTGGATTATGTGGTGAGATATACGACATTTCCGGTGCACGAAGAAGATATCGCGGCATGCAAGCCTATTTTGTACGATATATTAAAGCTAATCATAGAGAAGCAAAAGGTGCTGGAGCTGAATACAACCGGACTGTATCGACAAGGCTGGATTCATCCGCATTCGTATATACTCGACATGTATGTGGATTTAGGCGGCAGAGCCGTATCGATCGGTTCAGATGCACATCAGGTCGGGCATATCGAGCAAGGGTTTGAAGAAGCGATTGAGCTGCTGCACAGCAAAGGCATTCGAGAGGTTGTACAATTTAAGGGAAGAGTACCTTATTTGGTGTCTTTATAGTTATATAAATACGAGGCATATTCTGAGTTCTTGAACTGAACTCAGGGTATGCCTTGTTTTTTGATTAATACAGACAACCATGATAGGCATTTTTGAATGGATACAGCCGTTTTTATTTATCTATTATTCTGTCTAACCATTTCCATAACTCGCATAAAACATTATTTCTTTTCTATGTCGAAAAATAGCGATAATTGTCGACATATTTGGTAGAATGGGATGATTGAGAGATGCTATTGTCGGACGATGTACGGTAACTAGCAGCTTGAAACATGTTCGGGAAGGAGAAAGGCAAAACGTTGATAGCATGTTAATTTCTTGATAACAGGCATCTTGCAGAAACAAACTATGAGTTAGGGAGATCAGGAAATGAAAAGAGAAAAATGGAATAAAAGATTGGCCGCGATGATGACATTAGTCATCCTATTTGGCATGCTGCCTTTTTCGCAGTTTGGAAGCGAAAAAGTTCATGCCATTGCCGCGCAGGATGCGGTTGAGGGCTTGACATGGACATCGAAATCATCTGGAGCAGCTACAGCATTGCGAGGAGTAACGCATGGCAATGGGACATTTGTGGCAGTGGGAACACCTCCTATGCCCTTTACGGGAAATAACGGTCCCATGCAGAATGGAGATCTCTATCGTACTTCAACTGACGGTGAAGCTTGGAGCACCAGAACGACAGGGACTTCACATGAGCTGAGAAGCGTAACTTACGGCAGCAATGGCTTCGTAGGTGTAGGTTATTATAGAGATTACTATTATGGGCAACAAAAAGATTACGGTCAAATATCCACCTCCGCAGATGGATTGAACTGGAATCGTCAAAACAATGGCACAGGGAACGCATTCTTCGGCGTAACCTATGGAGGCAACGGCTATGTGGCAGTTGGAGCCACTTACGATATCGATTTTAATGCAACGCCGCTTATTCTATCTTCAACAAATGGCGTGACGTGGACATCTCGGCATTCTCAAGGAAGCGGCACATTGAATGCGATTGCATACGGCAATGGACTCTATGTCGCTGTCGGAAGCCTTGGCACGATCTTGACCTCGCCGGATGCTGTGACATGGACGGCAAGCAATTCTACGGTTACTTCAAACATTCGGAATGTTACATATGGGAACGGCGTTTTTCTCGCAGTAGGAAGCGGCGGCAAAATTTTGACTTCATCTGACGGAGCAGCATGGACGCTGGGCAATCCGCCGGCAACGCATACGACTACCGCATTCTGGGGCGCGACCTACGGAAAAGGCACCTATTTAATCGTAGGAAACAACGGAACGATTCTAAGCTCGACGGATGCACAGACATGGACAGCTCGTGAGTCAGGAACGACAAATCCGTTATATGCCGCTGTTTATGATGGTGAGACTTTCATGGCCGTTGGGGAATATGGGACGGTTTTAATCGGGCAATATCAATTAGAGTACTCGGCTGGGGCAGGCGGGAGCCTGACAGGTGCTGCAGCGCAAGGGGTAACGCCTGGTGCGAGCGGTTCGGCAGTTACGGCAGTACCGGATGTTGGATACCAATTCGTAAGCTGGAGTGACGGCGAAACAGCAGCAACCCGTACGGATAATAACATATTTGCCGATAAAAGCGTAACGGCGAATTTTGAAATTAAGGTATACAGCTTAACCTATACAGCGGATGCCGGAGGAAGCTTGAGCGGTATCGACAATCAGAGTGTGATTCATGGCTCGGACGGAACAGAAATTACGGCTGTACCCGATGCTCATTATCACTTTACTGGCTGGAGTGACGGTTATGCAACCGCGAATCGTACAGATTCGAACGTAACAGACAATAAAGCAGTAAGCGCGGGCTTCGCGATCGATACGTTTGCCTTGTCCTATTCGGCGAGTGCAGGCGGGACGATAACAGGCTTAGCCTCTCAGAATGTGGACTATGGTGAAGATGGAGCATTAGTTACGGCAACACCGAATACAGGCTATCATTTTGTGAACTGGAGTGACGGTGTCGAGGCGGAAGCACGCACGGAAACGAATGTTATAGAGGCCAAAAGCTTAACAGCGAATTTTGCCATAAACGAATATTTGTTGACCTACTCCGCGGGTGCCAATGGCAGCCTTGAAGGCACGGCTTCCCAAACCGTGAATCACGGCTCGAACGGGACGGAAGTAACGGCGAAACCAGCTGCAGGCTACCATTTTGTCAACTGGAGCGACGGGGAAACGGCTGCAAGCCGGACAGATCTCCAAGTAACGGGCAGCAAAAACGTTACGGCGAATTTTGCAATAAATGCCTATTCATTGACGTATACGGCAGGAGCTGGAGGAAGCTTAACAGGGACGACCGGACAGACGGTGAATCATGGCTCGGATGCAACAACGGTAACAGCGGTACCGAACACAGGCTATCACTTTATCGGCTGGAGCGACGCTATCATGGATGCGGCTCGCACGGACGTCAATGTAACAGGAAATATTGCTGCGACAGCAAGCTTCGCTATCAATGCATATACGCTGAACTATACGGCTGGCGATGGCGGTACGTTAACCGGAACAGCTTCGCAATCGGTAAACCATGGTTTAAACGGTACGGCGGTAACGGCCACGCCAGATGCGGGTTACCACTTTGTAAGCTGGAGTGACGGTGAATTATCAGCTACGCGTACAGACAGCGTTGTTACGGGGAGCGTCAGCGTTGTCGCAAGCTTTGCGATCAATGAATATACGCTGCAATATGCTGCGAATGCGGGCGGAAGCTTGGAAGGCACGTCATCACAAAACATTAACCACGGCTCAAGCGGAACCATGGTAACGGCTAAGCCCGACGAGGGTTATCACTTCGTGGGCTGGAGCGATGGCGCAACGACTGCAAGCAGAACAGACAGCCCCATTACGGGAAATATAAACGTGAGCGCAAGCTTTGCGATTAATGAATACACGCTGACTTATTCAGCAGGCCAGAATGGCAGCTTATCCGGTTTGACCACGCAAACGGTGAAGCACGGAGATGACGGAACGACGGTAACGGCATCACCGGCTGCAGGCTATCACTTTGTAAGCTGGAGTGACGGTGTGCAGGAAGCTAGCCGAATCGACCTGCAGGTGGAGGCAAACAAAAGTGTAACTGCGAATTTCTCAATCGATACGTTTACACTGACATATACCTCAGATGCAGGAGGTACGCTAGACGGCGTGACTGTGCAGCAAGTGAACCACGGTGCAGACGGAACAGAAGTAACGGCAATTCCAGATACAGGCTACGACTTTGTAGACTGGAGTGATGGCGAAACGGCTGCAAGCCGAACAGATATGAACATTACCAGCAATAAGAGCTTGATTGCACACTTTGCCATCCGTGAATATACGTTGAATTATACGGCCGGTATGAATGGCAGCTTGGAGGGTTCCACCTCGCAAACGGTCAATCATGGAGCAAGCGGAGCAACGGTTACTGCTGTCCCAGCTGCAGGCTACCATTTTGTTAGCTGGAGTGACGGAGTCTTAGACGCTGCTCGTACGGATAGCAGCGTTAGCAATCATATTCAGGTTAGCGCAAGCTTCGCTATCAATGAATATACGCTGGAATATACAACGAGCAGCGGTGGAAGCCTTTCGGGCATGACCACTCAAAAGGTGAATCATGGCTCTGATGGAACAGAGGTAGCGGCAGCGCCAGACCCGGGTTATACCTTTACAGGCTGGAGTGACGGCATAACGACAGCGCGTAGAACAGACCTGGAAGTGACGGCAGATTTGCATGCGGTTGCCGAGTTTACGATAATTCCCCTAACTTCGCCTTCGGTGAATTCGGATGTTCCGATTCTGATAAACGGGAAACCAATGACAATTGGAATCATGACCAGCTCGACACGCGGTGATCAAACCGTCAAAAAAGTTGCGCTCGATCCGGCTAAACTGGAACAAATGATTGCCGGAAAAGGCCAAGTGATTACGATCCAATTAAACACGGCTGCTGACGTATTTATTGCAGAGCTTACGGGACAAACCATTCAAATGCTGGAGCAGATGGAAGTCGTTCTTTTGCTTCAGACGGATTTTGGAGCCTATACGCTCCCAGCGAACCGTATTTCAGTCAGCGAGCTCGCCAAACAGCTTGGCCAAGACGCAAGCCTTGCGAATATAAAGCTGGAAATCGAAATGTCGAAGTCGTCTGCACAAATCGTAAAAATGGCTGATGAAGCAGCGATTAAAGGCGGATACACGATCGTATTGCCTCCGCTTGATTTCAGCATCAAGGCGAGGAGCGGAAATTCGTCTATGGAATGGAATCAGTTCAAGGAATACGTGGAAAGAATGGCGGCAATTCCTGCTGGCGTAGACGCGAAAAAAATAACGACGGGCGTTGTTGTCGAGGCGGATGGAACCATTCGCCATGTACCTACAAAGATTGTCATTCTTGAGGGCAAAACTTATGCAGCTATAAACAGCTTAACGAACAGCACCTATGCCGTCATATGGAACCCAATCACGTATCCGGATGTTGCGAATCATTGGGCGATGGATGCTGTGAACGATATGGGCTCGCGCAAAATCATCAACGGTGTCAGCGCCAATGCATTCAAGCCTGATCAAGCGATTACACGTGCAGAGTTTGCGGCTATTATCGTTCGCGCACTCGGACTTAAGCCAGAGCCGGGTTCAAGTGCATTCACGGATGTAAAGGCATCGGATTGGTACAGCAGCTATGTTCAAACCGCGTATGCCAATGATCTGATCAGCGGATTCGGGGAACATACCTTCAAGCCGACCGATAAGATCACCCGCGAACAGGCAATGACGATTATCGCAAAAATGATGAAGCTAACAGGCCTTCAAGCGGAGCTTCAAGAAAATGATGCGGAGCAAGTACTTAGCCAGTTCGAGGATAGCGATAACATTTCAGGCTGGGCAAAAGAGAGCATCATCGCTTGCTTGCAGTCCGGAATCGTATCCGGTAAAACCAGCAAGCTGGTTGCGCCGAAAGATTTGATTTCGCGGGCGGAAGTCGCCATGCTAGCACAGCGCATTTTGAAAGCATCGGGATTAATTTAGATAATTTCAGGTTGTAATGAGCAGCGATAGCACCAAAGGCCACGCAGGCGTTCATTGAACGCGGCGTGGCTTTTTTATTTCTGCAACGAATAGAGGCATCCTGCCAAGCTGTAAACGCGATAAAGGACGAAAATGACTGAAAGCGCATACATGTCATTCTTGATTTTACCAGCCTTATTCAAAATTAAACTTATTTCACCTGCCCGAAACGATTGGTAAAACTTGCGCGACGCGATAAACAAAGGGTTTTCGGGACAAAAATGACACATTACTAAAGTTATCTGAATAATCAAACTTGCGGCGCAGTAACCGCTTTCTCATTATAGTGCTCGATTTCATGCGTTACTAAGAATGACATATTTACGATTTTTTAATTTGTAGGCTATCGTTGTAAAGGTAAGCGAGAGCAACGGGGGATATCCGAACGAGGATCACGAAGCTCACGCAGCCATAACGAAACCGAAAGGAGTGAACCCTGTGCAGCAGGCGAAAAGGATCGCAACAGGCAGTATGCAATTGGAACCCGGGAAGGCGAAGAATAGAGGATGGAGAAAAGCGCTTCAGAACTGGCAGCTGTATCTCTTCATTGCACCCGCATTTTTCTACTTCCTCATTTTCTCTTACGGGCCGATGTACGGCATACAAATCGCATTCAAAAACTTTATCCCGACAAAGGGGATTATGGGAAGTCCAGGAGTGGGGTTCGATCATTTTATCCGGTTTTTTAATTCCTATTACTTCTGGGACTTGTTATGGAACACATTGAGCATTAGCCTATATGAACTTGCTGTCGGATTTCCGATACCGATTATTCTGGCACTCGCATTCAATGAGTTGAAGGGCGGCTCCTTTAAAAAACTCGCTCAGACAGTGACATACGCGCCGCATTTTATTTCGGTCGTTGTGATGGCGGGCATGATCATTACGTTTCTGTCTCCCTCGACAGGGATGGTTACGAATGTAATCGAATGGCTCGGCTTCGACTCACCCGATTTCTTGACGGACCCGAAATGGTTCAAGACGATGTATGTGCTCTCGGGCGTTTGGCAAAGCGCGGGCTGGGGAACGATCATTTATTTGGCAGCGCTGTCAGGCGTTGATCCAGGGTTGCATGAAGCAGCGATTATCGACGGCGCCTCTCGGTTCCAACGGGTCATCCATATCAATATTCCGACGATTGTCCCTACGATGACCATTTTATTGATCCTCAATATGGGAAGCCTGCTAGGAGTAGGGTTTGAAAAGATTCTATTGCTGCAAAATTCATTGAACATGGAAGCCTCCGACGTGATCTCGACATTCGTTTATCGATCGGGACTTGTGGATGCGCAGTACAGCTTCTCCACGGCAATCGGCTTATTCAATTCTGTTATTAATGCCATTATTCTTGTGGTCGCGAATCAGATCGTAAGACGTACCAATGAAAACAGCTTGTGGTAGAAGAAGGAGGTGCGGCTGATGATTTCAGCTGTGAAAGAAACCGGCAAAGATAAACTGTTTCTCGCATTCAACTATATTTACGTGCTCGTGGCGTTTATTATTGTAGCTTACCCTGTCATTTATATGATCAGCGCTTCAATAAGCGATCCCAAGCTGGTCGGCTCAGGCGAAATGTGGCTATTGCCCAAAGGCATTACATTCGAAGGGTATGAGCGCGTATTCCAAAACGCGAGCATTTGGAGAGGCTATGGAAATACGATTCTGTACACGGTAGTGGGAACGGCCATTAATCTGTTTGTGACGCTGCCGGCTGCCTATGCGCTTAGCCGCAAAGATTTTGCAGGACGCAACTTCTTTATGGGCATGTTTATGGTCACCATGTTCTTCGGCGGCGGCCTTGTACCAAGCTATCTGCTTATTAAGGAGCTCGGAATGGTCGATACGATCTGGGCGATCGTCATTCCGTCGGCTGCCTCCATATGGAACATCATCGTAGCCCGTACGTTCTTCCAGTCTTCGATTCCGAAGGAGCTGCAGGAAGCTGCGCAAATCGACGGATGCAGCAATATAAGGCTGTTTATGAAAATTATTCTGCCGTTGTCGATGCCGATTATTGCGGTAATGGCTTTGTTCTATGGTGTTGGCAACTGGAACAGCTATTTCTCGGCATTGATCTACTTGAACGATGCCGCCAAATACCCGCTGCAGCTTGTCCTCCGCCAAATTCTTGTCCTGCAGGAGATGTCTGCGCAGGGCGGGGGCGCGATAGACGCGTCAACTGCCTCGGCGCTTAACAGCAAAGCCGAGATCGCCGCTTTGGTCAAATACTCCGTCATTATCGTAGCGACGGCACCGATCATCGCTGTGTATCCGTTTCTTCAGCGTTACTTTGTGCAAGGTGTCATGATTGGCTCCGTAAAGGGCTGATTTTGCTCATAAATGATTAGATAAGGGAGAGGGATTTTGGATGAAAAAGGTACATAAGGCATCATCGCTATTATTGTGCGTCACGCTGCTCATCTCCGTATTGACTGCTTGCGGCTCGCCGAACAATGAAGGGTCAACCAATGGCAGCAATGCCGGCAGCGAAACATCGACATCCAGCGAGGCAGAAGGAGTCAGCAAGGAAGGTTTCCCGATTGTTAGCGAGCCGATTACGCTCAAGATGATGTCTCAGGACGTCGGCGTTGCTGACTGGACCCAAATGCCCGTGCTGCAAGAGATGGAGAAGCTGACAGGCATTAAGCTGGAGTATCAGAATGCACCTCTGGACAGCTTCGCGACCAAGAAAAACCTGGTTTTTGCCAGCGGCGATTTGCCAGACATGTTCTATGCAGCTGATCTTAAGCCGGCAGAGCAAGTCACATACGGCTCCCAAGGCGTCCTGATTCCTCTTGAGAAATATATTGATGGAGGCTTCGCGCCGAATATCAAAAAGATTTTTGACGACCATCCCGATATCCGCAAGTCGTTTACTACGCCGGACGGGCATATCTACGCGCTGCCGAATATCGATCTAGCGGCCGTATGGTACCGCGGACCGATGTGGTACAACGGCAAGTTCTTGAAAACGCTCGGAGCAGCGGAGCCTAAGACGACGGAAGAGCTCTATGCCTACCTGAAGCGCGTGAAGGACGAAGATGCGAACGGGAACGGGAAAAAGGATGAAATTCCGCTTACCTCGGTTAAGCTGGATGATCTGCGGATGTATTTCCTCGGCTTCTGGGGGATCTATGATGAGGTCGTCTATGCGGATAAGGATGGCAAGGTACATTATACGCCGCAGGAAGAAGGCTATAAGGGCTACTTAACTTTCTTGAACCGTCTGTGGAAAGAAGAGCTGCTTGACCATGAGACGTTCTCGCAAACGGACGAGCAGAAGAAAGCAAAAGGCAAAAACAATCAGGTTGCCGTGTTCAATGACTATTTCCCTTACTTTACGCTAGGCGGCGAGCCAAGCGAGGATAACCCGTTAATGGCGCCTGTACAAAGCGAGATCGCGGGGTCTCCGGTTTACGGCAAGCATCCAGGCATATCGGCGAACGGCACCTTCGCGATCACGAGCAGCAATCCCGCTCCAGAGGCGACGATGCGCTGGGTAGATTATTTGTACAGCTATGAAGGCGCGACATTGTTCAACCAAGGCCCAGAGGATTTGCTTTGGAAATATAAGGACAAAGCAACGCACGAGAAGGAATGGCTTCCGGTTCCAGGCGGCGGCGACCGTGAAGAGTACCGTGGTAAGATTACGCCGAACTACGGCATTCTGACGCCAGGAATGAATTCGGGCGAGCTTGCTTTGGGACTTCGCAGCGAGTTCGATTTATGGATCGATAAACAAAATGCAGAGAAGCTGACGCCAATTGCCAAATCGCCATACCCTAACGTTTATTTGACGAATGAAGAGCAAACCGAAGCATCTGCTTTGTTATCGGATTTGAACACGTATGTGAAGCAGATGGAAGCGAAGTTCGTAACAGGACAGGAATCGCTGGCGAATTGGGATACTTACTTGGCTCAAATTAAAAAAATGGGCGGAGACCGGATTGCTGAGCTTTATCAAAGCGCATATGACAGATAGGACATAAGCCAAAAGCCAATCCGTGCATGAAACAGGAAACGAGAAGCACCCGGTCATGCTTATCCGTGACCGGGTGTTTGTCTATCGCCTATTCATCGTCTTCGAGCTCGGATGCAGGAAGGGTCTGGCTGTTCTCTCCATACAGCTTGCGGTATTGGCCGGGGGTATAGCCCGTTTCCTTCTTAAATTTCCTAATAAAGTTTGGCGTGTCCAGGTAACCGACCTGCACAATGATTTCTTTCAGCGGAGCGTTGGATGTTTTCAAATGGCGCATCACTTCATCCATTCTTTTTTGCCAAATGTATGGGATGAAGTTAAGGCCCATCTTTTCTTTGAACGACCGACTGACATGGGACGGCGATATCCCGAACTCGAAGGCAATCGACTCGAGACTAAGCGTATGATCCGTGTATCGGTCGTCAATGTAGGAAACGATCTTATCGATCTGCGACTGCTCTTCCTTCTTGTTGATTCGCTCTACCTGCTTGCAAATGCGGGAGGCAAGCTGAAGCAGGCCGTTCTCCAGCTCGTCCAGCGAGTGGCTGTAGATCATATTCGGCGCCATGTCGGGAGTCAAATGCGGAATGCCAAGCTCAGACGCGGTTTTGAGCATCGTATTGAGAACATCAAAGCAAATGCACCGCTTCAGCAATGCGGACAGCTCGGATGTTTGCAGGCTGCGGATAGACGGGCTGATGATCTGCGCCGCTACATCGTAGCTTCCCAGCTTCAGGCTTTGAGAAAGCTTCAGAAGCGTATTGTTCGGTATCCAGAACGTGTGGTCCGGCGTATGAAGCAGGTTCTCGAAATACGTAACGGTACCGTGGCCGTTAGCTGCCCGCAGCTCGAACGCGGAGCAAGCTTCGATAAAGGATTGGTTCAATTGGTTCGGGCTAGCATAGCAGGTACCGACCGCAATGGTAGGCGTAACGTCAAACATCTCCAGCATGCTGCATCGTACAGCTTCGACAATGTGACGAACGGCTGTGAAAGGCTGCTCCGTTTGACTATGGTTGAAGCTGATGATGAGTGCGATTTGATCCAGCTGCGGAAGCTCTACGCCGTAGGCATGCGCAGCCAGCTCCGGAAATTCGATCTGGGCTAGCAGCTCGATCAGCTCTTGACGCTCCTGACGTTCATCCTCCATTTCGCTCCAGCCGATGACCATGACAAAGTGGCTGCCGCGGTCGAAATGAAGATCAAAGGCTTCCTGCAGCTCAGGCGCCAGGCTTTGCGCATTGCCGTATTTGAGGAGCATGGACAGGAAGTGGTTGCGCGCATACGGCTCTTGCAGATCGATGCGGGAGCTGTACTCCTGCAGCGCCGTTCGGATCCGGTCAAGCTCGTTTCCGCTGCCTGCCGATTTGTCCATTTCTAGCTTGGGCTTGGATTTAGAATTGGCGAACTCGACAAGCGTAGATATCGGCTGGTATTGCATACGGGCCAGTACGAGCGCGATGGCGGCGCCGACAAGCACGACAATGATGAATAAGAGAACGATGAAGCTGCGAACATGTACGACACTGCTGAAAAATTGCGAGCTGGGCATGACGGTCACATACGTCCAGCCGTTGTTCTCGGACGTCACGGATACGATCGAGTGCGGCTTGCCGTTAAGAATTTTGTCGTGGATGCCGGACGAAAGACCGAAAAGCGACTTCGCCTCTGTATTCGTTAGAGCTTCTCCCTGCCGGTTGTCGACCAGTATTTGGCCTTTGTTATCTAGAATATAGGTAAGGCCCTGATAATTGCCGAGAACGGAATCGATTAAGCTTGTGAGCTCGGATTCCTTGATCAGATACATGATCGTCCCATGGGGATTCGGACTGTATGGCGTAATCGGAACGAGATAGGCGAGCATGGACTCCTTCATGTTGGCGTTGCGAATGACCGTATCGGCTGGACGCATCGTCGGGAATCTAACGTCGTTCAGGTCCTGCACAACCGCTTCATTGCCCCAACTGTTGAAGCTGAAGCTGCTGGCGAATACATCGAAGTCGGATAATCCTTTGGCCGAATAAATTTTCTCATCCTTGTGGAAATACAAGAACAATTCGCCAATGATCGAGCTAGTCGCTTTGTATTGGTCCAGCGCCTCGATCGCTTCGCCGCTGTAGTAGGAGTCGTGAACCCGGAATGGCGTCAGCCTCTTATCATAGGAGATGCGGGATGCAATCTCTCCGAGCTCTTTCATTCTACCGTCTATGATTACTTTGGTTTGCGTTAATTGGCCGAGACGGGATTGTTCGATTTCGGAGCGTAGATTCGTGACTGCATTTTGATAGATAAAGACGGTCATTAGAATTAAAGGGATGAGTAATATGAATAAGTAGGACCAAATATATTTCATAAACAGTTTGGATTTGAAGTAGTTTCGGTTCATCGATTCTGCCTCCTGTTATCTACTAAGCCAATTCATTGCTTCTTACTATATCAACAAATTTACAATTTGGACATAGAGCTGCAAGATCGTATAAGGAAAAGGAGCTGTGAGCAATGCAAGAGTGGTTTAAGGAAGCGAAGCTTGGCATTTTTATTCATTACGGCATTTATGCGGTCGATGGGGTCGCAGAGTCATGGTCCTTCTACAATGGGAAAATGAAATACGAGGATTATATGAAACAGCTGGACGGATTTACGGCTTCCAGCTTCGATGCGGAGAAATGGGCCGATCTTATTGCGCAGTCCGGGGCTCGGTACGCCGTGCTTACGACGAAACATCATGATGGCGTAGCACTGTGGGATACAGCATACAGCGACTTGAACGTTGTGAAGAAGACGCCGGCGAAGCGGGATCTGATTCAAGAATATGCGGAGGCCGTTACGAAAAGAGGCATCCGGCTGGGCATGTATTATTCGTTGATCGACTGGTCGCATGCCGACTATCCAAGCGTATTCGAAGGAGGAAAACCGCCGGAGGACTTGAGTCAAGTGAACCCCTATTCAAGCCCCGTTGACGGCGTTCAGGATGAGGAGAAATGGCAGAAGTTTCTGCAGTTCAACAACGACCAGCTGCGGGAAATTCTAACGAACTACGGGAAGGTGGACCTGCTCTGGTTCGACGGGGATTGGGAACGCAGCGCCGAGCAGTGGCATTTGCCCGAATTCAAGCATTATCTCCAATCGTTCAACCCCGAAATTATCATTAACTCACGGCTTCAGGGGCATGGAGATTACAAAACGCCGGAGCAGGGCATTCCGATCACACGGCCGGAAGGGCCATGGGAGTTCTGTACAACGATTAACGGCTCATGGGGCTACGTCCCGGATGACCACAATTATAAATCGTTGAATCAGATTATCCGCATGTTCTGCGACTGCATCACCTTGGGCGGCAATATGCTGCTCGACATCGGTCCCAAGGAAGATGGGACGATCGATCAGCGGCAAGAGGATATTTTGCTCGGATTAGGCGAGTGGATTCGAACGCATGAGGAAGCGGTATTCGGAACGGAAGAAGGCATTATGACCCGTTATTATTTGGGCGGAAGTACGATCGCTAAGGATAGAAGGACGCTATATCTCTTCATATACGATGATCCGAAGGAGAATATATGCCTGAAGGGGCTTTGCAACAAGATTGAAAAAATTACGGTGCTCCATTCAGGCAAAGAGCTGACGCATGAGGTGCATGGCGGGGTTCCGTGGTTTAATATCCCCGGAACTACATGGATTCAATTGACGGCTGACGATACCCATAAGCAGGTGACTGTGCTCAAGCTGGAGCTGGACGGTGAGCTGGAAATGTACGGCGGATCAGGAGCGGTTGTCACCCATAACTAGCTTAATTAGCAGAAGAATCGGAGGAGATAGCATGCATGCAGGACAAGTGCCTGAGCCGAATATTGAATATGCTCCCAAGCATTATATTTGCCGGAGAGCGACGGAGAAGCTTGCTCTTGACGGCCGCTTGGATAAGCCGTTCTGGACAGCGGCAGAGTGGACGGAGGATTTCGTTGATATCGAGGGAGATATCCGTCCGCGGCCAGCGAAGCAGACACGTGTAAAAATGCTATGGGACGATGACTATTTTTATTTCGGAGCAGAACTAATCGAAGACCAAATATGGGCGACGCTGACGGATCGCGATTCGGTCATATTCTACGACAATGACTTTGAAATATTCATTGATCCGGATGGCGACTCCCATCATTATTATGAGTTTGAAATCAACGCGCTGAACACCGTGTGGGACCTGCTGCTCATAAAGCCTTACCGCGATGGCGGGCCACCTGTGAACGGCTGGGATATAAGCGGGCTTCTGACGGCGGTCCATATTGACGGGGAATTGAACCGACCGGGTGCGGCGAATCGCATGTGGAGCATCGAGGTGGCAATGCCTTGGAGCAGCCTGCGCGAATGCGCGAAGGATTCGAAGCCTCCGGCTGAAGGGCAATTCTGGCGCGTGAATTTCTCGCGCGTCGAATGGCAGGCAGAGGAGCAGGATGGACAATACAAGAAAGTGATCAATCCGGATTCGGGTAAGCCTTTCCCAGAGGATAATTGGGTTTGGTCTCCTATGGGGCTCGTAAATATGCATTATCCAGAGCTATGGGGGTACGTCGTATTCGCAGGTGAAGATGGGCCAAATTCGTTTGTGCTGCCGCAGGATGAACGAATCAAGTGGGAGCTGCGCAAGCTTTATTACCGTGAACGCAATTATTACGCCAGTCATGGCACATTTACAGAGCATCTCTACGCGTTAATAAGCGAGGATGAGAATTGGAGTATTGTGCCCTCTATTGAGACGACAAGCTCCCTGTTTCAGATCTCCGCGCCGTCAATAGATGGGAAGTCCCGCTTCTGTATTAGAGAAGATGGAAAGCTATGGGAGGAGTAAATACATATGACACAGCAGACCACTGTTTTTTCATTGGATCAAGATCAACTGGAGCGGATTGAACGAAAGTTTCAGGAGAAGCAGCAGCTTGCCGCGGCAAGGGCGAATGAGCTGTTCAACATTTTTCAGATGAAGCTGACTGAGGAGGAAGCATGGGCGCTCAAATATTTGTTCGCCTATATGCCTGTCAACGACTTGGCCGACTATGACGGTGCTTTGTTTCTCAGTCATGTGCGCCGAACGTTGGCGATTCGGAGGAAGGTGCCATGGGGAGATCGTGTTCCCGATCATCTCTTCCTGCACTTTGTGCTGCCTTACCGCGTGAATACGGAGAATATAGAGGATTCCCGCGGGATTCTATATAGCGCATTGGCGGATCGCACGGCGAGTTTGTCCATGGCGGAAGCGATTCTGGAGACGAACTATTGGTGCCATGAGAAGGCGAACTATATCGGAAGCGACTTGCGAACGGTCTCTCCGCTGACGATGATTCGCAATGCGCGGGGCCGCTGCGGGGAAGAATCTACGCTTGCGGTTGCTGCACTCCGCAGCATTGGCATTCCTGCCCGCCAGGTTTACACGCCTCGCTGGGCACATTGTGACGATAATCACGCCTGGGTTGAAGCCTGGGCAGACGGAAGCTGGCATTACATCGGCGCTTGCGAGCCGGAAGCACGGCTGGACCAAGGGTGGTTCAGCCCGCCTGCTCGGCGCGCGATGCTTATTAATACGCGAATTTTCGCCGATTATCCAGGGCCCGAAGACATTACGCTAAGCGATGAATGGTTTACGGAAATTAATTTGCTGGAGGGGTATGCACCGACGCGGACGATAAACGTCCATGTCACAGACGGGCAGGGCCTGCCGGTTAGAGACGCATATGTCTATTTCGAGCTGTACAATATGGCCGAATTTTACCCGATTGCGGTGCTCCGGACGAACGAGCAGGGCGAGGCTTCATTCAAGACGGGTTTTGGCGAATTAATGATTCGTGCCGTAAAGGACGGAAGCTGGGGCGAGAAGAAGATAGCGGTATCGGACGGCAACCGAATTGAACTGGTTATAAATGAAACAATGCAGCAGATCGGAAGCGTTGATCTTGACATGGTTCCTCCTCCAGAACGCGGCGGCGAGTCAGCCGACCCGCTTCCTGACGATGCCATTCAGCGCCATAATCTCCGTCTTGATGAAGGAACGAGACTTAGAGGCAGTTACGAGCGATCATTTCTAAACGAAGAGCAAGCGCGGGAGCTGGCCGAGGAGGAAGGGCTACCCTCCGAGCGGGTATGGGAGGTGCTTCGCAAAGCGCGGGGCAATAGCCGGGTGATCGCCGCCTTTCTGCGGAAGCAAGCCGCTGATTACGGGGAATGGCCGCTTCGCTTGCTGGAGAGCTTGAATGAAAAAGATCTTGTCGATACGTTCGGCCCTACGCTTGACGATCATTTGATCGGCTCATTAACGCAGCGCGGAGAGCTTTCGGAAGACATTTTCGTCAGCTATGTGCTTTGTCCGCGCGTACTGTATGAAATGATCGTGCCATATCGGCGGTTCTTTCAAGATTGCTTCACAGAAGAGGAAATCCGGCTATTCCGTGAAAATCCTGCAGAGCTTGCCCGCAGCCTAGAAGCGGGCTGGGGGATATGGGAGGACCTCCCGAATCTCAAGGGCAAAGGGAATCCGGTTGGCACCTTCGAGCTTAAGCTCGGGGACCGCGTTTCGATTGCGATACTGTTCGTGGCGATCTGCCGCAGCTTAGGCATACCGGCGCGCCTTCACCCAAGCGAGCAAAAGCCGCAATATATGGCAAACGGCAGCTGGCAGGATGCCCCATTAGCTAATGAAGACTCTTCGAGCATAAAGGCTAACGGCAGCCTGCAGCTTATTCGAAACAGTGAGCCGAACGACGATATGCCTGCAGCCGCTTATTCTGAGAATTTCACAATCGCGAGGCTGGAGAACGGCAAATATAAAACACTGGTCTATCCTCACGGGAAAACGGATGTGTACGAAGAAGCATTCGAGGTGGAAGAAGGCGCGTACCGATTGACGTCAGGCATTCGTCTGAAGGATGGAACCGTGCACGCGAGATTCACGTATTTCTCGGTCCAAGCCGGAGAGGAGACGGTTATTCCGCTTACTTTCCGCGAGGCGAAACTCGAGATGCCCCTATTAGGGACGATGAACCAAAGCGAGGCGTTCAGACTGCTTGAAGGTACCATAGATAAACCGCTAAGAGAGTTCATTGGCACGAATGGTGCCATTGTAGCGTGGCTGGAGCCGGAACGGGAGCCAACCAAGCATCTGATCCGTGAAATCGGCGAGTTAATCGAGCCATTGGAAGAGCTTGGAGCGCCAATTATTCTCATCGTCGGCAATTCAGAATGGACCGCGTCATTCGATCCTGACAGCTATAAGAGCCTGCCGTCATGCGTACAATTCGTTCGGGCCTCCTCTTACGCGTCATTGCCGGATTTCATAAGCCAGCCGCCGGCAAGCGAAGCAGGTTTTCCGCATCTCTTCGTGCTGGATAGCCAGGCTCAAATCCGATATACGGCATCCGGCTACAAAATCGGAATCGGGAAAGAAGCATTGCGTGCGTTAACAAGCCTGTCCCCCATACGTTCGAAACGGAGTGATACATGATGACAAAACGGAAATACATCGTGGCTGGCTATGTTGCCGATTCGAAGCTGCCAGATATGACGCGGGAAGACCTGATGAAGCTTACCCATCTGAATGTGGCTTTCGGTCATTTGCGCGGCGACGAGATTACAACAGAGCATTTGAAGCATAAGAATGCGCTCAGCATAATAAAGCAGGAGTTTTCCGATCTTACCCTGCTGTTGTCCGTCGGCGGTTGGAGCGCCGGCGGATTCTCTGAGGCGGCGGCGACGGTGGAGGGAAGAGCGCGCATGGCTGACTCGGCGATCCGGGTACTGACGGAGTTTCCGTTCGACGGTATTGACCTCGACTGGGAATATCCTTGCTACGGCGAGGCGGGCATTGCGTCCAGCCCAGCTGACAAAACAAATTTCACCCTCTTGCTCAAGGCAATGCGTGAAGCGCTGGACCATAAAGGGGCGAATGACGGGCGGCATTACCTGCTCACGATTGCTGCTGGCGCTGATCAATATTATGTAGACGGGACGGAGATGGATCAGGTTCATTCGTACTTGGATTTTGTTCAACTCATGACCTATGACATGCGCGGCGGATTCCAAATTCTTACGGGTCATCATACGAATCTGTTTACGCCTACAGGCGATTTGTTCCGAATCAGCGTAGAAGCCTCTGTTAACCTGTTTATTCGGGCGGGCGTGCCGAAGGAGAAGCTCGTCATTGGCGCAGCATTTTATTCTCGGAAGTGGCAGGGCGTACCCAATCATGCCAATGGGCTTCATCAAATGGCAGGCGGAACCGGCGGATATGGCCCCGACTTCACGGCTCTTGCAGCGGAATACATCGATAAGAACGGCTATGTACGATACTGGGATGACGAAGCAAAGGCGCCTTACCTGTTCAACGGAACGAGCTTCATCTCCTATGAGGATGAGCAGTCGCTGCAGCATAAATGCGAATATGTGAAAGCCAAAGAACTAGCCGGCGTCATGTTCTGGGAATACAGCTGCGATGAGACGCATCGGCTGCTTGACGCGATATATAAAGGACTCAAGGTGTAAAGCATAGCTTCTTGAATGAACGGAAAACGACCTATCGCAGACTCTTAAGAGCTGACGATAGGTCGTTTCATTACATGCTACTCTTTTGATTCCTTCTGCTGTTCCTTGGCAAGCTGCTGCCGGAGCTCGGCATTTTTTGCCGTTAGCTGCTTGGCTGCCGCAGCTTGAGAAGCGTCTATGCGAGCCGCTTCCTCGGTAAGCTTCGTTATTTGTGTCAGCTTGCTGCTAAGATCGCTCGGCGAGGAGCTGAGCTTGCTGCTTTTTTGCAATTGCTTTATTTTGGCAAGCGCCTTGTCCCTCTTGCTCTTATCATTGGCGCTTTGCTTTTGGAGATCGGCGATTTCTCTTTTCAGACGGCTTATTATGGAAGTCGTGAAACTAATGGACATTCGAGCACCTCATAATCGTATAGTGTTCCATCTGCTCATTTTACTATACAAGGCATGTTTATGCGAGAAAGAAAGACAAGGGAGGCAGCCGAGGCTGGCTGAACGCCTCCCTTTATCCCGTTCATTCCGAACGGCAAGACGGAAAGCTCTCCGTCAGTGATTCGCTTCCTGCTTATCCGGCGTGACCGGTTCATCCTTTGAAGTCTTGCGACCAATAAAGCGGCCAATCATCATAAATAACGGCGAGGTTTCGAATTCGATTAGGCTCTGCATTTCAGCCCAGCTGAAAATGACCAGAAACGGAAGCAGTCCAATTGCAACAATACCTATAATAAGACCGATGGAAATATTTCGAATCATTTGGCCAAGTGTCATACTTTCATCTCCAATCCTTCGATTTGCCTCACCTCCACATTATATGCCCATGCTGCTTCGTCATTCAACCAACCCGCAAGGAGCCTGGCACTTGTGTCCGCAAAACATAGTGAAGTATTATTAAACGTTGTAGCGTATATCGTGTTGTTCTTGCATGCCTTTGGGCCAGACACGTGAAAGGAGCTTATTTTGAAAGCAAAAAGCTTGTACGACAACTATGTCAAAAATAATCTCTTCATGAAGATGATATTGCTGTTTGCACTCATCACGACGGTGACCATCGTTACCTTTTCTTATTTTATGTTCAATGTCATGTCGGAATCGATCGTGCGCAATGAGCTCGAAAATCAGAAAAAGGCAATGGAGAGCGTGAACAGCTACATGACCCGCAAATATGAATCGGTGCAGTCCACGATGCTGGACGTCTACCGCAATGAATCCTTATCGCTCCATCTCGCTTATTTCCTGCAGCATCCCTTTGAGGATTACATGAATTACCAACTGGATCAATATGCTGACGATACGAACATTGATTTGCCTAAGGGGCTCGATTATTTCGAGAACAAGCTGGATGGCGATCCCGATATTGAGAACTTGATGCTCTACAGCTCAGAGAGGCAGTTCCTGTTTGCCTACAAACAGGGGCATGTGACGAAGCTGGTCTCCACCAATGCCGCCCATTCGTATATTCCTGATGCGATGGCACTTGAGAATACAATGGTATCGGTTCCGAACGCCTGGGTCCGCAATGCAATCGACCAGCAGGATCCGAAGCTGTATGCGATGCGAGTGCCAGTCACGGATAAGAATACGCTAAAAAATCTGGGACAGCTGCTTGTCTATTTCAACTCAGACCRGATTAAGAACGCGCTGGACAGCTATAAGGAGCAGTTAAAGGGCTATATCGTTGTGCTCGGTCCGGCCGGAGAGGTGCTGTTCGACTCCTCGGATACGTATTACGGCGTGAGATATCCCTATACGGATCAAATCGACTCCTTATACAATACGGCGATGCTTGAGCAGGAGTCTTATGTAACGACGCTGACACAAAACCAAGCAGGCTATCTTGTCGTGGGCGTTGCGCCCAAAGCAGAGGTGGCAGCTGCGTATGCGGGGCTGAAGCGCACGATTATTTTGATTAGCGCAATCTGCATCGTCATGGTGCTGCTTGTCCCTGTGCTCGTTGTTATTAATTTCGCCAAGCGCACCAATAAGATCATTCGGTTCATGCGCAAGGTGGAGAACGGTGATTTGTCCGCGCGCATCCAAGACGAGAAGGAGGACGAGCTCGGTCAAATCTCGCGCAGCTTCAACGACATGCTTGATGAGCTGTCCCGTCATATCGATAGCGTCTATAAGGCCGAAATCAAGCAAAAGCATACGGAGCTTGCCGCGCTGCAGGCGAGGGTCAATCCTCATTTTCTGTACAATACGCTTGAGGTTATTCGCATGCGGGCGGTTTCGCAGGGCGCGAAGGATGTCGGGGAGATGATCTACAGCTTGTCGGTATTGTTCAAAAGCTTCGTGCAGCCGAAAGGCGAAAATACGCTGAAGGACGAGCTTGAAACCTCGCGCCTCTATCTGGAGTTATTCCGCATTCGTTACAAGGACAAGCTGTCCTATGACATTGCTTGCGAGCATGGGCTGGAAAACAGGCGGATTATGCGAATGGCACTGCAGCCAATCATCGAGAATTACGTCGTTCATGGGCTAGAGCCGCGCAGGCCGGATAACCATATTCGCATTAGCGTCTCTCAGGTTGAAGGGCGGATTCGCATTCAGGCAGACGACAATGGCAGCGGGATAGAAGCAGGCAGGCTGGACGCGATTCGCCAGTCGCTTGATGCTGTAGAGGAGACCGGTGAATCCTTCGGCCTGCGAAGTGTCCATGAACGGCTGAAGCTGCTTTACGGCGCGGATTACGGTCTTGAAATTACGAGTACGCCTGGCGTTGGCACGATCGTGACGCTTGAATTTCCAAACACGGAGGACATGCAGCATGTATAGGGTATTTGTAGTAGATGACGAGCCGTTCATTATTGAGGGCTTGTACGATATTATCGATTGGTCGGCGTTTGGCTTGGAGATCGTCGGCTCGGCGGAGAATGGGCAGGATGCACTCGAAGCGCTCAAGGAATCCGCGCCGGACATCTTGCTCACGGACATTTCCATGCCGATCATGGACGGCTTGACCTTGATTCGCGAGGCGCGGCTGTTCCGCCCGGATCTTAAAGTCATTATTTTAAGCGGATTTAATGATTTCGATTATATCAAGTCCGGTTTGAAGCTTGGCGTGGAAAATTATTTGCTTAAGCCGATTAACATCGACGAGCTTCAGGAGACGCTGGCTAATACGATCGATAAGCTGAATACGATTCGGCCGGATCGTTTATTCAGCGATTATGATATTCGGATTTTGAGGGATAATATTTTATATCGGTGGTTAACGGGGCGGATAGCGCCGAACGAGCTGAACGAGCGTACGGATATGCTGGACATCAGGCTTGATGCTCCCTATCTTGTCACCGCGGTGCTTCGGACAGAAAGCCAGTTCGAGCCTTCCTATGAAGCTGCCCAGCGGCTTGCGGTGCTGGATAAGACGATGCTGCCTTTCGTCGACATTGACGGTGACCTCGTTATCGTGTTCCTGATTGACGAGCCAGAAGCGGGCAAAAAGAAAGCGATGGACGTGCTGGAAAGCATGCAAAAGCGGCTGGAGCCCAATCCGCTGCGCATTTCGCTCGGAAGCGTGCAGGAAATGGGAGATGGAGCGCCGCAAAGCTATGCCCATGCCAAAAAGGCGCAGGAGTACTTCTTGCTGCTGGATGAGCCGGCAATCGTCGATTACGAGGAGCTTTCACAGCGGGGCGGCATCGAGAATACGACGGCTCAGCCGCTGGATTGGACCGACTTCTCCAAGCTGATCAAAGCGAAGGAGCTTGAGCAGCTTCATGCGGCAATCGACGTGGAGTTCGAGCGCTACCAGCTGTTGGAAGGCGTAACGCCGGCCTATATTCAGAGCATGGCGATCGAGATGATGATTCGCTTCAAGATGGAGCTCAAAGAAATCAAGCAAGCGGATCAGCCGGAGCTCTACAAGGCAGGCTTCGCGCAAGTGATGCAGGCCGAGACGATAGAAGGCTTGGCTGCCGTCGTGAAAGAAGCAGCGACATTAACCGTCGATTCATTAATGCGTGACGTGAAAAGCCCCATCATACAGCTGCTGCTCGGTTACGTGCATGAAAATTACGCTCAGGCGCTGTCATTGAAATCATTGAGCCAGCAGTACAACATACATCCCGTCTATCTCGGGCATCTGTTCCAGAAGGAAACGAATGAGACCTTTACCGAGTACATTAATAAATACCGGATTGGCAAAGCGAAGGAAATGCTGAAGGAAACGCAATTAAAGGTACAAGAAATTGCCTTGCAGGTTGGCTACTGGGAGACCGGTTATTTCTACAAGCAGTTTAAGAAATACGTAGGAATTTCACCGACCGATTATAAAGGACTGCTCTAATGAAAGGCGGAGCTGTCCTTTTTTCTTTAATTTGTACAGCATACCTTTAGTTTGTTGCCTATTTGAAAATCGTTACATCCGTTATTTTTAGATTAGGCCTTTTATCACAGGACGTGAAGAGGGCTGGCAATAAAGTAAGCGTATGCTTATACATCATGATTCTGCTTCGAAACACAATACGGGGAGGATTTACAAAATGGGTAGAAAGACAAAAAGCTTTACAATGGCACTTTCGCTGCTGCTGGTCATGTCGATCGTGCTTAGCGCCTGCGGAGGCGGCAAAAACGAGGGCTCGGAAGGCACTGCTGAGAAGCCGGTTGAGCTGATCTGGTACACAATCGGTACGCCGCAGAAAGACGTTGACAAGGTTATGGCTGAAGTAAGCAAATATACGGCTGAGAAAATCGGCGTTACGATCAAGATGAACATGATCGACTGGGGCGATTATTCCCAGAAGCTTCAGGTTATGACGGCTTCCGGTGAAGCGGTTGACATTATGTTTACATCTTCATGGGCATTCGATTACGTGCAAAGCGCAAGAAAAGGCGCTTTCATGCAAGTCGACGATTTGCTGAAGGAGCATGGACAAGGCATCATTGACACGCTTGATCCTGCATTCCTTGAAGGCTCCAAAATCGATGGCCACAACTACGGCATCCCGGCTAATAAAGAGCTTCCTGCCCAAGAGGTATGGCGCTTCAACAAGCAGTTCGTCGACAAATACAAGCTGGACACTTCGAAGGTGTATACGCTTGAAAGTCTAGAGCCGCTGCTCAAAACAATTAAAGAAAACGAGCCGGACGTTTATCCGTTCGCCGTTGACAAAAACCAAATGCCTTACGTGCCTTACGACTATGTTATCGAGAAGCTTCCAATGGCAGTATCGCTGGACACAACCGATTACAAAATCGTAAACGTGCTGGACACGCCGGAAATGAAGCAAATCCTGAACACGATGCACAAATATTATAAAGCAGGCTACATTCCGACTGAAGCTGCAACAATGGATTCGATGACAGACGTGCAAACGACTGGCAAATGGTTCGCGGACCGCGCGACATCACAGCCTTTCGCTGACAACCTTTGGTCGGCAAGCTACGGCTATCCTGTCGTATCTACACCTGCAAGTGACGCGCTTATCTACAACTGGTCTGTAATGGGCTCTATGCAAGCGATCTCGGCTAACTCCAAATATCCGGAGAAAGCGATGGAATTCCTTAACCTGCTGAATACAGATCCTGTACTTCGCAACATGGTTGATTCCGGAATCGAAGACGTTCACTACAAAAAAGCTGGCGACAACGTAATGGAAAACCTGGATGAGTCGAAAAACTACGATATGCCTACCTTCTCGCTAGGTAACGTTATGCTGACATACTTGAACACGACTGACCCAACGAACAAATGGGAAGAGTTCAAAAAGTTTAACGATGCAGGTGTAGAAGCGCCTCTTCTAGGCTTCAACTTCGATACTTCGAAGGTAACGACGGAGATCGCTTCCGTGAACAACGTAAAAGAAGAATATTGGGCAGCTCTTATGACAGGTACCGTTGATCCAGAAACCTACCTTGCTCGTGCAAACGAGAAATTCAAAGCAGCCGGCCTAGATAAAATTATGGCTGAAGCGCAGCGTCAACTTGACGAGTGGAGAGCCGCGAACAAGTAATCAAGGGGGGAAGGTATGAGGCGGATGCTTGGCATCCGATTCATACCTTCTCTCATTAATCTGACAGCAGAGAGGTGATCACATGGGAGCCTTTGGGCGATTTTTCAAAAATATCAACAAAAATGCGGCAATGCTGATCATGGTACTGCCAGCGACATTATGGTTCATCTTCTTCTCCTACCTGCCGATGGCAGGGATGGTTATCGCGTTCAAGGAGTACCGCTACAGCCGTGACGGATTCCTGGCAAGCATCATTGAAAGCAAATGGGTCGGCTTGCAAAACTTCAAGTTCCTATTCAGTACGAACGACGCTTATATCATTACGCGAAATACGGTCGTCTACAACATCTTCTTCATTGTGCTCGGACTGGTCATTGCCGTTGCAATGGCGATTATGCTCGCGGAAATTACGAATAAGCGGCTAGCGAAGGTCTATCAGACAGGCATGTTCCTGCCTTACTTCCTATCGTGGGTAATCGTCGGTTATTTCGTATTCAGCTTCCTAAGCTTGGATCGCGGCGTCGTTAACCAAGTAGCGGGCTGGTTCGGCATTGATCCGATGAACTGGTACTCGGACCCTACCTATTGGCCGATTATTATCGTCGTCGTCTTTTTATGGAAATCGGTCGGCTATAACAGCGTTATTTATTTGGCAGCCATTATGGGTATCGATAAATCGCTTTATGAGGCCGCTATGATCGACGGCGCGAACAAATGGCAGCAGATCCGGAACATTACGATCCCGATGCTGACGCCGCTCATTACTATATTGACCCTGCTTGCCATCGGGAAAATTTTCTATGCGGATTTCGGTCTGTTCTATCAAGTCCCTCGTGATTCGGGAACGCTCTACAGCGTGACGAACGTTATCGACACCTATGTGTATCGCGGGCTTAAATCGACAGGCGAGATCGGGATGAGTACGGCTGCGGGCCTATATCAATCGCTCATCGGCTTTGTCCTTGTCATTACATCAAATGGTATCGTACGCAAATTCAATAAAGACAATGCGCTGTTCTAAATATGCGGGCCAAATGGCCTGATATGCTCGCATTGCGAAGGGAGGAAACCGTTGTGTCCGCACAAACGACGAAAGGCCGCGATTTTCATAGACTGACACCGGTTTGGAATATAGCTTTTCATGCTGTAGCCGGTATTTTTGCACTACTCTGCGTATTTCCATTTTTGTTCGTTACGGTCATCTCATTTACAGATGAGTCTACGCTAGCGAAGAACGGCTATCAGCTGTTTCCCGAAAAATGGAGCGTTGAGGCGTACACCTATTTGTTCAAGGCTGGGGACCAGCTTCTTCGCTCTTACGGGGTGACGATTGCGGTTACGCTTATCGGCACGGTTATCGGTGTCGTCTTTACGGCACTATTCGCTTATGCGATTTCGCGCCACAGCTTTAAATACCGCAACTTCTTCGCTTTTTTCGCCTTCTTCACCATGCTGTTCAACGGCGGCCTTGTGCCGACCTATATTATCGTTACGCAGCTTCTTGGACTTAAGGATTCAATCTGGGCGCTTATTCTGCCGCTAGCGGTCAACGCCTTCTACATTATGATACTTCGTACGTTTTTCTCGACCATGGTGCCTGACGCGATTATCGAATCAGGAAAAATCGACGGCGCTGGAGAGTTCGGAATTTTCTTCAAGCTGGTGCTGCCTTTATCGCTGCCCGGCCTCGCTACGATTGCCTTGTTCAGCACGCTCGGTTACTGGAACGATTGGTTCAACGCGCTGCTGTACATTAACACGCCGAATTTAGTGCCCCTTCAGTCAATGCTGATGCGGATTGAAAATAGCATGCAATTCATTATGCAAAACTCGCAAAATGCGTCGCTTAGCATGGGCGTCTTGCAATCGATGCCGCAGGATACGTCGCGTATGGCGATGGTCGTGCTCGCAACGGGCCCGATCGTGTTCGCTTATCCGTTCTTCCAGCGTTATTTCATTCAAGGCTTGACGGTTGGCGCCGTTAAGGAATAATTACGAATCCCTCTCTAAAGGAGCATAACCATTATGGAACAATTCCGTTTACCCAAAATACCGATGCCGGAGCTTACGCTGCCGCAGGCGGTACAAGACGTGCTGAAAGAAGCAGAAGAGAAGCTTGCCCATCGTCCGAAGCTGCTTCAGCTGTTTAAGAACTGCTTCCCAAATACATTGGAAACAACCACGAAGCTGATGGATGACGGTACAACCTTTGTCATTACGGGAGATATTCCTGCGATGTGGCTGCGTGACTCCGTAGAGCAGGTTATTCATTACGTTCCCCTCGCGAAAGAGGACAAGGATTTGCAGCGCATCATCGGCGGCTTGGTCAAGCGCCATATGGCTTATATTCAAATCGATCCCTATGCGAATGCATTTAACGAAATCGATAACGATTGGCACTGGAACACGACGGACGAGACCGATATGTCGCCATGGGTATGGGAGCGCAAGTTCGAGCTGGATTCGATTTGCTTCTCCATCCGTCTTGCTCATGCGTACTGGAAGGAAACCGAGCTAACGGATATTTTTGATTCCGGCTTTAAAGCAGCGATGCGCAGCATCGTTAAGCTATGGAAAACCGAGCAGCGCCATTTCGAGCAGTCGCCTTACCGTTTTGTACGGGATAACGGCATTCCTACCGATTCACTCCGTAATGACGGACTAGGCATGCCAATCAATTATACGGGCATGATCTGGTCGGGCTTCCGTTCGAGCGACGATGCCTGTGATTTCCATTACAACGTGCCGGCGAACATGTTTGCCGTCGTTGCGCTGCGCCAGATGAGAGATATTGCAGAATGGGTATTCCGCGATATGGACTTCGTTAAGGAGCTTAAGAAGCTGGAAGACGATGTGGACCACGGCATTCAGCTGTACGGCATTTATCAGCATCCTGAATTCGGTCCGATCTATGCCTATGAGACGGATGGCTTCGGCAACTATTGCCTTATGGACGATGCAGGCACGCCTGGCTTGATGTCCATTCCTTACCTCGGCTATACGACTGCCGATGATGCGATCTACCAGAATACGAGAAGCTTTGCGCTCAGCAAGAGCAACCCATTCTATTACGAAGGAAGCGCGGCAAAAGGAATCGGAAGCCCGCATACGCCTCCAGGCTATATCTGGCATATGGCGTTGTCGATGCAAGGGATTACAGCGATCAGCAGCGAAGAAAAGCTTGCCTTAATCGCGATGCTGGAAGCGACAGACGGCGATACCGGCTATATGCATGAAGGCTTCCACGCCGACGATCCGACTGTATTCACGCGCAAATGGTTCGCTTGGTCGAACAGCCTATTCGCACAGCTCGTCTACAAGGCGATGAAGGATGAGCTTCTATGAGCATGAACACGGTTATTTTCTACGATTCTTCCTTTCCGCTTGATTCAAAGCTTAGCGAAGGCACGGAAGGGCAATTGCTTAAGCTTGGCAACGTCGTTCGCGCGTCGGGCTTAGCCAAAGCGCTGCAGGCAGCAGAGGGAGGAAGCTTCGTCAATCTGCATGCGCCATTTTTTCCTAAGGAAGCATGGGGAGAAATATTGGCGTTTCTAAAACGCGGAGGCGGCTTGATCAGTATCGGGGGGGCGCCGTTCAAGCGCCCTGTCATGCGTGCGGAAGACGGCAGCTGGGTGGCAGAGAATGAGCAAACAGCGTACCACCGCGAGCTTCACATCCATGAAATGCTGCCTGTAAGCGCAGCGAAAGTCCAAACGCTGTCTGCAATGCATGATATTCCTCTGCTGGAAGGCAAAGAATCGCTGTTTGAGGTTGCAAGCACATGGAATATGGTGCCCCATGTAACAAAAAGCAGCGACTTGCCTCATCAAATGGGCTCCGCAGGACCAATGGATGCGCAGCTGTATCCGCTCCTGAAGGGCATATCCGCGGAAGGAAGAGAAGTTGCCGCACCAGTCGTGCTCTGGGAGAACACGAAAGGCATGTTCGCGGGAGCCCGCTGGCTCTTCGTCAACCAGCCGCTTACCGAGCTGTTCTGGCAATCGGGAGGAGCTGTCGAGCTTGGACGTTGGATCACATTCTGCGAAGCCGGCGTAACCGAGCTTTGGCTGAAGCCCAATTACGCATCCTATGAGCCTGGCGAGCGGGCGCTTCTAACGCTTCAGGTGCAGCAGCTTGGCCGCCATGCGGTACAAACGCCTGCAAGCCCCAGCTGGAGCTTCTCGATTAAGGTTCAGCATGACCGTTTGCCTGAGCAGAGCTGGACAACTCAGGTGCAAATCGATGCGTCCGGCAGCCAGATCATCACGCGTTTGCCGGTACTCCTTACCATTGAGAGCGGCTATTACAACGTAGAATGCAAAGCCGAATCGTCCACGGGCGAAGTGCGATTGCTTCGCCAAGGCTACTGGGGCTTTGACTCGGAACTGCTCGAAGAGGGCAGCCCCGTCACTTGCGAGCGCGATTATTTCATCAAGGATGGCCGCCCGATGCCGGTTGTCGGCATGACTTATATGACCTCGGACGTTGCGCGCAAGTTTTTATTTCTGCCGAACGCTTCTGTATGGAATCGGGATATGGCTCAGATGCGCAAAGCGGGCATCAATTGGATCAGAACCGGCATATGGACGGCCTATCGGAATGTCATGCAAGTAGACGGACATGCTTCGGAGGAGGCGCTTCGCTCGATCGACGCGTTCCTGCTTACTGCGAAGCGCCATGATCTGCAGGTCACGTTTACATTCTTCTCGTTTACGCCGGAAACGTGGGAAGGGCAGAACCCCTACCTTGATCCGCGGAGCGTTGAAGCGCAGAAACGGTTTATCCGCTCTATTATTTCTCGCCATAAGCAGTCGAAGCATGTGGATTGGGATCTGATCAATGAGCCTTCGATGTTCGATCCGCCGCGCATTTTCTCGGATGGTCCAAGATCGGCTCGCGATCCTTTCGAGAAGGCCGCTTTCGCGGCTTGGCTGCAAGAGCGCCATGGGTCAGTGGAGCGGCTGCAGAAGCTGTGGAACATGACGCCGGACCAGCTGCCAAGCTTTGAGTCGGCTGTACCGCCCGAGCCGGAGGAAATCAATTTCGACGTTCAGGATATGCATCAAGGCAAGAAGGGTACCCGCTGGCTTGATTACGTGCTGTTCTCCATGGATATGCACAATCGATGGGCAGCTGAGCTATATAAGACGATTAAAGAGGAATGTCCGGATCACATGGTGACGGTCGGACAGGATGAAGCACTTGGCGCGCAGCGTCCATCCCCGTTCTTCTACGGTGAAGTTGTGGATTATACGACCGTGCATTCGTGGTGGCTGAATGACCATCTGGTATGGGACAGCATCTTTGCCAAGACCGCGGATAAGCCTAATCTCGTGCAGGAAACCGGCATTATGTACGTCGAAACGCCGGATGGCCGCGCCAAACGTTCCGAGGAGGAGCTGCGCAGCATTCTTGAGCGCAAGTATGCCTATGCCTTTGCGACAGGCGGGGCAGGTGCGGTGCAATGGATCTGGAATACCAATTATTATATGGACAACGCGAATGAATCGCATATCGGTGCGCTTCGGGCAGACGGTACGGAAAAGCCGGAGGCCGATGTTTCCTACGATTTCGGCACATTTATGGCGGAAATTAGAGATTTGTTCCAAGGCCGCGAGCTTGAAGACACCGTCGTAGTCTTCCCGTACTCGAATGATTTCTCCAATCGCAAGCTGGCTTTCGACGCAACGACGAAAGCGACTCGTGTGCTTGCGTATGAGCTGAATAAGCCATTCCGCGGAGTAAGCGAATATCATTTGGACGAGCTGGAAGCAACGCCGGTTAAGCTGGTCATTGTGCCAAGCGCGCATAATATGGACGATGCCGCATTCGACCAGCTGCTGGCTTATATTGAACGTACAGGTGCGACTTTGCTGCTAACAGGTCCAACCAGCTTGGATGCCTATTGGCGTCCAGTCGAGCGGCACTCGGAGCTGTTTGGGACACGCGAGCTTGTCAATGTACGCCGCGAGGAGCTGCTCCATATTGGCAATCGACTGCTGCCGGTATCTTATGGCAGCCGCAAAATTGCAGAAGTATGGAAGGAAGCGCGCCTTCATTCGGGCAGTGCCGAAGCCGACCAGCTTATTGAGCTTCCGCATGGCAAGGGACGAATACTTTGGTGCCCGCTTCCCGTAGAGCTGAATGATCGCATTGAGCCGATCTCAGCGATCTATCAATATGCGCTTCAGTCCTCGGGCTGCAGAGAGGAACTGCACTGGATTAAAGGGGGCAACTTCCCAGGCGTATATGGCCGCAAGCTGAACTTCCAAGAAGGAGCGCTGCTTACCTTCGTATCCGAGTTCAGCTTGGATGTCGAAATTGAGGTGCAGGATCCCGCAACTGGCGTTCGCTACGCGTTCACGCTGGAGAAGGAACGTTCCGTATTATTCGCTGTGAACAAAAGCGGGCAGCTATTGTCCGTCTATCGGCCGAATCAGGTGAACGTGTCGGTGCTGCCGGCTAACGAACATTAAGAAGAAGAGGTGTTCAGCAATGACCTATGAAAGAACAGCCCATATCATCTCGCATACCCACTGGGACCGAGAATGGTATTTGCCATATGAGAAGCATCATGTCCTGCTCGTGAAATTGATGGATACGCTGCTTCATACACTAGATACAGATCCAGACTTTAAAAGCTTTTACCTGGACGGCCAAACGATTATTCTTGAGGATTATTTGCAGGTTCGACCGGAAAACCGCGAACGCTTGGAGCGCTATATCAAAGAAGGCCGGATTCCAATCGGTCCTTGGTATATCCTGCAGGATGCATTCCTGACGAGCAGTGAAGCGAATATACGCAATCTGCAAATCGGCCATCAGGATGCTGGGCGTTACGGTACGATTGCCAAAGTCGGCTATTTCCCTGATACATTCGGGAATATCGGACAAGCCCCGCAAATTTTGCGCCAAGCCGGCATTGACAACGCCGTGTTCGGAAGAGGCGTGAAGCCAACGGGCTTCAATAACACCGTAGCGGATTCCGACTATGAATCCTCTTTCTCCGAGCTGATCTGGGAAGGTCCGGACGGCTCACGCGTGCTGGGCGTCCTGTTCGCGAATTGGTATTGCAACGGCATGGAAGTGCCGACGGATGAGGCGGGCGCGAAGGAATATTGGGAGCGGAAGCTTGCGGAAGCAGAGAAATATGCGGCAACGGGACAATTGCTGTTCATGAACGGCTGCGACCACCAGCCGATTCAACAGGATTTGTCTGCTGCGCTTGCGACGGCAAGAGAGCTTTTCCCGGAAACGGAGTTTATCCACTCTAATTTCCATGATTATTTGGCTTCCGTTAATGCTTCGCTTACCCGCGAGCTGTCGGTTGTCAAAGGGGAGCTTCGCAGTCAGCGCACGGACGGCTGGTCCACGCTCGTGAATACGGCTTCTGCCCGCGTGTACTTGAAGCAGATGAACCAGCTTGGCCAAGCGATGCTGGAGAAGGTCGCTGAGCCGCTGGCAACGCTAGCTTATTCACTGGGCCATGAATATCCGCATCACCTGTTTACGTATGCTTGGAAAACACTGATGCAGAACCACCCGCATGACAGCATTTGCGGCTGCAGCGTGGATGAGGTTCACCGTGAAATGATTACGCGCTTTGATAAAAGCCGCCATGTTGCGGAATCGATCATCGACGACAGCAAAAAAGTGATCGCGGATCACGTGGATACGTCGGTATTCGATCAATATGGCGAAGCTGCATTGCCGCTAGTTGTATTCAACACGACTGGCTGGAACCGCACAGGTGTCGTCGAGGTTGAGCTTGATATCGAACGCATTTATTTCCGTGACGGTTTGCCGCTGGATCAAATGAACCAAAACATGTACGCGGTCGATGTGACAGGCAGAACGCTTGTTGATCGCAGCGGCACGGCAATCCCGCATACAGCTGAAGATTTAGGTTTGCAATTTGGCTATGACTTGCCAGATGACAAATTCCGTCAGCCGTACATGAGCCGCCGGGTTAAGCTGACGTTCGAAGCGGAGCAGGTTGCTGCGCTAGGCTTCGCGTCCTACGCTTACGTTCGGGCTGCAAAAGCAGAGCAGGAGCAGGGACAAACACTGTTTGCCGGCGAGCATGCGCTTGAGAACGAATGGCTGCGGGTTGACGTAGCAAGCGATGGATCGTTTAGCCTGCTGGATAAACGCAATGGCCGAGCTTATCAAGACCTTGGCGTTTATGAGAATACAGGCGATATCGGCAATGAATATATGTACAAGCAGCCAGATGGCGAACAGGCATTAACGACTAAAGGATTGCCTGCAAGCATTGAGCTTGTGGAAAATACGCCTTACCGGGCAACATTTGCCATCGTTCATGAATGGGCGGTACCTGCTTCGGCTGATGAGCAATTCGAGATCGAGAAGCGCGAGGCTGTCTATTTCCCTGAGCGGAAGTCGCAGCGTACGGCACATACGGTGCCGCTTACGATTCGTACGGAGATTTCGCTTACGCGCGGCGGGCAAAGCCTGGAATGGAAATCATCCTTTAACAACCAAGCCAAAGATCACCGTGTACGGGTGTTGTTCCCAACCGATCTAGCTGCTGCAGCCCATCAAGCGGATGCGATATTTGAAATTGCAAAACGCGACAACGAGCCGGCCGCGGAATGGGTAAACCCGAGCAATGCGCAGCATCAGCAGGCGTTCGTTGATGTGAGCGGCGAGCAAGCAGGCTTGACGGTTGCGAACCTCGGCTTGAACGAATACGAAGTGCTGCGTGACGGACGGAATACGATTGCGGTTACACTGCTTCGCTCCGTTGCAGAGCTAGGCGATTGGGGAGTATTCCCTACGCCGGAAGCGCAATGCCTGGGTGAGCAAAGCTTCAGCATCAGCATCATTCCGCATAGCGGAAACGGTGCAGAATCAGGTGCTTTTGCGGCTGCCTACCAGTTCCAAGTACCTTGGACAGTCAGTGCTACTGACGTTCACGAAGGCAAGCTGGCATCAGCCGGCGCGCTCTTTGGCTGGGAAGGAAGCGCGCTTGCGTTCTCTTCCTTAAAGGTGAATGAGCCATCCGGAGATATGATGCTCAGATGGTATAATATGCTGCCTTCAGCTGCTGAGCTGAAGCTAGCTGCAGGCGATGCTTCGCAAGCCATCGCACAGGCTTATAAAAGCGACGTGCTCGAGCAGCAAGGGCAAGTGCTTGAAGGGCAAGCCTCGTATCAGCTGTCTGTAGGACCGTGTGAAATCGTGACGATTGGCATTAAGCATTCATAATCGTTTTGGAAAGCCATCAGCGGGGACATTGTCCCTGCTGATGGCTTTTTGTTGTGTTTATCCCGATTGCAAGGTGGTCATAATGGGAAGAGACAACAGAAGCGGGGACGACAGCCCATGATCAAACCTACAAAGGAACCATTAGACCAGTTATCCAAGCAGGTACAGCAGAGTGCTCCGCTGTTAGATGATATCGGACGAAATATAGAAACGATTATGCACGAAATGGGCAGCAGCGATGATATCGTTGTCCGGGAAATTCGCAGCGAGGGAAGCCCGCTGCCCGCTGCCGCAATCATGTATATTGACGGCATGTCGGATGCCGCGATTATTAATACTTATATATTTGACGTGATGAATCGATCCCTTCAAGAAAAGCTGGGCATTGACGAAGATTCTGTTGGCAAAATAAATATCATCGAAGGCTTGATTGCCGCGATGGGCTCCATTCACATTGTGTCTGATTTGGACAAGCTCTATCAGTCTTTGTTGTCGGGAGAAGCCATTATCTTTCTAGCAGGCAGCGATCGGGCATACCGGGTGGATATCCGCCAATGGAAAGGCAGAGACGTTACGGAATCAACCAATCAGACGTCCATTCGGGGGCCGAGGGAAAGCTTTACCGAAACGCTTCGCGTGAACACATCGCTCATACGAAGGAAGATTAAGGATCCGCGATTATGGCTGGAGACCATGCCGATTGGCCGCATTACGAAAACCGATGTCACGATCATGTATTTGAATGGCATTGCGAAGCCTTCCGTCATTCAAGAGGTTCGGACCCGGCTTGGATCTATTGCATTAGATGGCATTTTGGAAGGCGGCTACATCGAGGAGCATATCGAGGACGCTAAATATTCGATTTTCCCTACGGTGTACAACACAGAGCTCCCCGACAGCGTTGCTGCGCAATTGCTCGAAGGGAAAGTCGCTATTCTGGTCGACGGCACACCCAACGTTCTGGTGGTGCCTACCCAATTCGTCAGCTTCGTGCAGTCGACGGAAGACTATTATCAGCGGGCCCTATACGCGAGCTTGCTTCGCTTGCTGCGCTTTGTCAGCGGATTTGTCTCGCTGCTGCTGCCCTCTTTATATATTGCTATCACAACCTTCCATAGAGATATGCTGCCCACATCCCTATTAATCAGCTTGGCCGCTCAGCGTGAAGGAGTTCCCTTTCCTGCCTTCATTGAGGCGATAGCGATGGAGATCACCTTCGAGATTTTGAGGGAGGCAGGTCTTCGAATGCCGCGGGCAATCGGACAAGCCGTATCTGTCGTCGGCACGCTCGTAATCGGCCAAGCGGCCGTAGAAGCGGGAATCGTCTCCGCTGCGATGGTTATCGTCGTATCCGTCACTGCAATCTCGACCTTCACGGTGCCGGCATATAGTATGTCAATACCTGTCCGTATGCTGCGTTTTGCATTCATGGCACTCGCGGCGAGCTTCGGGTTATTCGGCATTATTATGGGGTTGTTTACGTTATTGCTGCATCTATGCTCGCTGCGATCTTTTGGCGAGCCGTATATGGCGCCGTTTGGCCCTTTTATCGCGTCAGAGCAGGAGGATGCGCTCATCCGCCTGCCGCGCTGGCTCTCGTTCAATCGGCCAAGCAGCTCGCAGAAGAGCAACCGAACAAGGCAGCAGAAGTGATTGCGGCAGGCGGAAAGGAGCATAAGCGAGATGCTGCATAAAGCAATGATGATCTTATTGTGCCTGCTCCTTCTGACAGGCTGCTGGAGCAGGCGAGAGCTAAATGATCTGCTGATCGTTCTCCGAGTAGGCGTCGATTGGGTGGACGGGGAATACCTCGTATCGTTCCAGGTTGTGAATCCGAGCGAAATATCAGCACAGCGAAGAGGCGGGGATCGGCCGCCGAGCACGCTTTACCAAGGGAGGGGCAAGACGATGTTCGAGGCCGCCCGCTCCGTCACCGCAGAGGCTCCGCGCAAGGTATACATCGGACATCTGCAAATTTTCGTGATCGGCGAAAGTCTTGCCAGACGGGGTATACGAAATTTTCTAGATAATACACTGCGGGACAATGAAGCGCGCATGGACTTTAATGTCGTTGTTGCCAAAGGCACCAAGGCTGAGGATATTTTGAAAATCTATACGCCTCTGGAGAAGCTGCCTACCCAAAACATGCTGCGATCGCTTGAGACCTCCGAGAAATCTTGGGCACCGACTGTATCGGTCACGATGGACGATATTTTGAATGCACTCTCTGATGATGGCAAGGAGCTTGCCCTCACCGGCATCCAAATTCTCGGCAGCCAGAAAAAAGCGGAATCGAAGGAAAATGTGGAAACGTTCCTGCCTCTCGGCCACTTTCGCTATACGGGCATTGCAGCCTTCAAAAAAGATAAGCTTGTCGGCTGGTTAAATGAGAGGGAAAGCAAAGGGTATACCGATATAACGAACAAACTGGACAGCACCTCGGTCGAGCTGCGTTGTGATGAACGTAACTACATGGGAATTGAAATCACGTCATCCGAGTCACGCATCAAAATGAACGTTCAGGATGGTGTGCCTATCGCTCATATTCATTTCCAAACGGAAGCAAATATCGTAGATCGGTCCTGCAAGGACGTAAATCTTACTGATCCTGCCGTCATTGAAAAGCTGGAGCAGCAGGTGGAGAAGGTCATACAGGGCAATGCGGATGCTTCGGTTAAACGTGCAAAGAAGCTTAAAGCAGATATATTTGGACTCGGCAGCACGCTTGGCAGGCAGCACCCGGAACAATGGAAGTCGATGCAGCAAGCTTGGGGCGATGAAGGCTTTCAGGCGGTCAAGCTGTACTACGATATTGAAGTAAACATCCGCAAAACAGGCACGACAGGCAACACGACGATGAAATAACCGTTGTCAGGCAGGAGGCATCAGCGTTGTCAGCTTTAATGGGCATATTGGCTTTTTCGGCATGTGTAGCTTGGTGGGAGCTGCCGAAGCTTAAGGAGAAGAAGCTCAAAAAAGAGATGGTCGTATTTGTGATAATGCTTCTGCTCGGCACAGGTTTGTATGGCGCCCTTGTCATGGAAGCAAAGCTGCCCAATCCGTTTCTGCTGCTTAAAGCGGTTTATGGAATGTTTGCGTGACGCCCAGCAGCAAGGATCATGGAGGAGGAGTAGAAATGAGTGATCGCATAGGAAGGGATAACGGTCAAGTATCAGCTAGGCAATTCATGATTTTGGTCATCTTATGCACCGTCGGTGACTCCATACTCATTCTCCCTACGATCATTGCAGCTAATTCGATGCAAGACGCATGGATAACGATGTTAATCAGCTGCTTAATCGGTCTTGGAATAGGAGCCTTTTACGGGCTGCTGATCAAAAGAATGAAGGGAGCCAGCTTGACTGCTTTCGTGCAGCAAACGCTTGGAAAAGCTGTCGGCGGCATCATTTGTTTGCTCTTTATCGTCTATTACATTTACTTGCATATAACGTTGACGAGCGAGATGACCCAATTCATTACGACGCAGCTGATGCCGGAAACGCCTGCCAATGCCGTGTTCATTCTCTTTTTGACAGTCGTTATCATTGCCTACCGATTAGGGGTGGAGACTTTCGCCCGCATGGGTGAGATTTTGTTTCCGTTTTTTATGCTGTTTTTTATGTTTATGGTCGTCTTTCTTCTGCCGCAGGCCGATGTTGCGAAGATGGAGCCGATTTTAGCCGAGGGCTTCACTCCGATATGGAGGGGGCTGCCCCTTACCACGGCTGTTCCTTTTATGGAGACCATTATCATCCTAGCCGTAGCTCCGCATCTGAGAGGGAATAAGACAGCTTTGAAGCCGCTGCTCAAAGGACTGGTGATCGGCGGACTGATATTGTTTATCACGGTTTTGCTTTGCGTGTTCGTGCTAGGCTCGAGCTTGATGGAAACGAAGTACTATCCCACCTTTATTCTCGCGCAGAAAATTATGGTGGGAAGCTTTTTGGAGCGCATGGAGGCCATCCTTACTTTTATGTGGATCACTACCGTTTACTTTAAAACGCTGCTGATCTTCTTTGCGATCATCAAAAGCATCGAGCAGCTATTCCGCTTAAAGGAAAGCAAGATGCTGACGATTCCGGTTGCGATGATTCTGCTTGTTGGTTCCGTTGTCAGTACTCCCAATATCGTGGTCTACAATAATCTGATTAAATATTATTGGGCGCCGTATGACATCACGATGTGTCTAGTGCTTCCCATTTTGCTGATGGGCTTGTCTTCTATAAGAGGGAAGGGGAAGGGCAAACCGAAGCCCGACCTAACCACCACCAAATCGGAGCAATCCGGCCATTCCTGAGTGGTGGCTTGATTTACTCTTATTCCCGCTAACAGAGTTAAATGGGTACATGCTATAATAGAGGTATTCGCGTAACTTATTAGGATCGAATCAGGGTCTCCTCGGAGCGGAGGGACTCTTTTTTATTGCAAATCCGAGTTGCCATACATAGCAGGAGGGAATTGAAATGGCAAAAGGACCAAAGCGGCCGACCAGAGATGAATTCGAGCTGGAGGAGCTGGGTGAACGATTGGTAGAGGCTAAGCAGGAAGGCACGGAGCTGCTGCTCACGATATGGGCTGCGGAAGAGCGGGTACGGGGCGTAATCACAACGCTCGATTCTCGGACGAAGAAGGTTCATGTGGAATACATGGGCAGCGTCACGAAGGTTCCTTTTATGGATATTATGAAGATCGAGAGCCCTTATTAATCTAATTCGCGCATGGATAAAAACCTCCTTCGTTCACGGTTTGAGCGATCAGGAGGTTTTTTGCTTCGTTCCGTAAGGTGCGTTTGAGCTATGGGGAGCAGAGGTCTATAATAGAGTAGTGACATCAGTGACATCAGTGACATCAGTGACATCAGTGACATCAGCGACATCATGGGAACACTCATACATCTACTTAAGGAGGAATTACATAGATGCATCCAACACAGCAGCATTTGGAAAATTACGCGGCGCTTGCCGTTCAAGTAGGCGTCAACGTTCAGCAAGGTCAAACGGTGGTCGTCATGGCCCCGATTTCGTCAGCGCCTTTGGTAAGGCTCATCGCATCAAAAGCGTATGAAGCAGGAGCGAAAAACGTTCATGTGGAATACAACGACGAGCAGCTGTCTCTCATTAAATACAAGCAGGCTCCGGAGGAGGCTCTTGCCGAGTACCCGATGTTCCGTGCGAAGGCGTGGGAGGATTTCGTTCAGCAGGGAGCGGCGTTCATTACGATTTATTCCCCTAACCCTGACCTGCTTAACGAGGTTGATCCGGCAAGAGTAGCGGCTGCATCGAAGGCAGCGTCGACTGCGCTTAGCGGATATAGAAGCTCGCTTATGAACCATACGAATGCTTGGTCGCTGCTCTCGTATGCGACTCCGGAATGGGCGGCAAAAGTGTTTCCGGATGTCTCGCAGGATGAAGCTCTCGATAAGCTGTGGGACCGGATCATTGATGCGACGCGCATCGGCTTGGACGACCCGATTGAGGCTTGGAAGGAACATAACGCGAAGCTGCTCCAAATGGTCGAGGTACTCAATGCCAAGCGCTATAAACAGCTCGAATATGAAGCGCCAGGCACGAGCTTGACTGTCGAGCTGCCGGATGGCCATATTTGGCTGGGCGGCTCCAAAGCGAATGCGAAAGGCATATACTTCAATCCGAACATGCCGACTGAGGAAGTATTTACGATGCCTAGAAGGGGCGGGGTAAATGGTACGGTACGCAGCACGAAGCCGCTTAACTATAACGGACAGGTCATTAACGGCTTCTCCTTGACCTTCAAGGAAGGCAAAGTAGTGGATCATTCAGCCGAGCAAGGCTATGAAGCCTTGACGAGCTTATTGAACACGGATGAGGGAGCAAGACATCTAGGAGAGGTAGCGTTGGTGCCGCATGATTCTCCGATCTCCAATTCGAACGTAACGTTTTTCAATACGCTATACGACGAGAATGCTTCCTGCCACTTGGCATTAGGGCAAGCTTATCCGGTTAATATCAAAGGCGGCACGAATATGAGTGCCGAGGAGCTGCTCGCTCATGGCGCCAATAGGAGCCTGACGCACGAGGATTTCATGATCGGCTCTCCGGATATGAACATTGACGGCGTAACGCAAGAGGGAACTCGCGAACCGATATTCCGAAATGGGAATTGGGCGATTTAATAGAAAGGGCTCTAGTTCGGCAGCTGATGCTGCCGAGCTAGAGCCTTTTATCGTTCCAGGCTGTCGTGTTTGAGTTAGAAATAGAACTTTTCCATTTCGGCGGGCACGCCGTTGCGCATCAACAGCTCCGCAAGCGTGTCGCTGGCAGCGGGTGAATCACCGGAAGTCAGCAGCCGGACCGCAAATTTGTTCGCTTGACGCTCGTACTTCCCCGCGTTAAAAAAGGATTGCTCATCGAGCCAAAAGCGGTTGAAGCCCGGATGAAGGCGATCATGTCCAAGCTCATGGGCGCAGACGAACCTGCACCAATCCTCCGGAAGCTTATCGTGGATGACGATAAAGCGCCGCCGCAGCTTTTTGAAATAAAGGCCTCTCGTCCCCTCCCCGAGATCTGCATAACGGATATGGATGCCAATCCCCTGAGCGATGGTAAAGGGATCGTTGGTCTTGAATTTTCGAATGAGCTTTACGATCATTTTATCCATAGCAACACCTACCCTTTGGCATCATCAGGAGCATCGCCTGCCGAGTCGGACTTTTTTTTGTGTTTATTCATCTGCTTGGCTTCCCAGAACAGTCCGGTTAATACATCCATGACGCGTTGACGATCAACGGGGCTCATCGGCACGCCGTCGAACATAATTTCCCCATCCTCTTCCAGCAGCTTCTTGAAATCGCGTTTATCCTTGTACGTCGCCCATTCGGGTATGGCTGCTGCAGCCACATCGCGCCCTAGCAAATAATCGGTTGTCGTTTGGAGAATATCAGCCAGCTTCTGCAAGTCCTCGCTCGTTGGCGTTACACGGTCATTCTCGATATGTCCCAAATTGGATCTGCCCATCTCGAGATGGGTGGCCACATCCTGCTGTGTTAACCCTCGTTCCGTTCGAAGTTGTTTAATTCTAGTTCCTAATGACATTTTAAATACCCTCCTATTACGAATTTAGGTATTTTAAATACTTGACGGTAATTAAAATACCTAATACAATGAGATTTATCAGACGACATCTTGTGTTATTTATCCCACAAGGAAATTTGCTAGTTTAAATACGTAAATTAAGTATATTTTTTGACGGGAGTATTGTCAATACCACTATCGGCCGATATTTTTTTATCATTGACGGTATTTTAAATACTTAGTCATGATTTTATCCTCGGGAGGGACAAAAATGAAGGAAGAACAACGGATTATTGACCAATTAACCTCTTATAAAAGGCTTAAGGCAAGAAAAAAACAGTTAGAAGGCACAGCAGTCGGTCCTGGGATTCGCTTAAGCAGCATGTCGGAGGATGACGATCTGCAGGAGCTGCATCGGCAGCTGCGCAAGCTTCCTTCTTATATGTATTTGGACGAGCAGGAGCAGCGGATCGAAACGGCGGCACATGCGAATTTAAAGAAGTACCCGTTAGGAACCCGTGCGCAGCTTAACGAGGTTATAAGAAGCAGGGCAGCCGCAAGCCCGGGGGACGAGAAGCTGCTGCGCGAACTGGAGCAAAAGATCGAGAAGGTACTAGAGTCGCGATCAGGTTCTAACGGGTTTGAAGGCTATATGGGCGTCATCGATAAAATAAGCGAGCTTCAGGATATCGATAAGGAATTGCACAGCATTGACGAAGCGCTTGAGGCGCTAGAAGGATTTGAGCCTGATTATGCCCGGCTGCTGAGATTGCGTTATATAGAAGGAAAGCCTACTGAGTTCGTTGCTTCGGAGCTTGGAGTCGTTGATCGCACGTTCCGCAGATGGAAGCAAAAGGCGCTTGCCGAAGTTGTCCGCTTTCTGTCCGGCTAATGTCCGTTTTCGCTCAAATAACCGTGATATTATGATATTGTGCAAGAGATCATAACCGGGGACGAGCGGAGGAACATTCCGATCGTCCCTTTTGTTTTGCCCAAGCAAAGGAGGTGGTTCATATGTAAGTGCATAAGCGAGTTGCTGCAGGCGGCAAGGCGCATCATAGGATGAATTCGCCGCTTTAATTGATGAAGGAAGCCGGAGGCTGAATGGAATGAAGGAAAAGGAATGGCAGGAAGCAGGGAAGAATGCGAGCTTCAACAAGCGGCAATTGCTGGCTGCAAGGCGGTATACGCCATCTCAGAAGGACGTGCTCACAGCGGTATTAAACGATCAAGACAGCTGTACCCATGAACAAGCGTTATCTCGGATAACAGCCTATTTGAAAAAGGAGGTCATGTAGAACATGGCAGGAGGAACTTATACATCTCAAAATAAGGTGCGCCCCGGCGTTTATATTAATCTGGTAGGCGAGAAACAAAAGGTGGGCAGCATTGGCGAGCGCGGAACGGTGGCAGCGGCGTTGACACTGAATTGGGGAAAATCAAAATCGGTGATTGAGATCCAAGCAGGCGATGACCTTAGCGCCTTGCTCGGCTACGATGTGAGCGCTCCTGAGCTTTTGCTGGTGCGTGAAGCGCTCAAAAAGGCGAAAACGCTGCTCCTTTATCGTTTGAATGAAGGAACAAAGGCAGCAGCGGCTGCTGGCAGCCTGACGCTTATAGCTAAATTTGGCGGCGTTCGAGGCAATGATATCAAGGTGGCCGTGCAGCAGAACGTCGATGACGAAGAGCTGTTCGATGTGATTACTTATGCTGCCGATACGGAGATGGATAGGCAAACGGTGGTGAACATTGCAGCACTAAGCGGCAATGCATTTGTTGACTTCGGTGGTACGGGGGCATTGACTCTGGCTGCAGGCGTTCCACTAGCAGGCGGAGACAACGGCACGGTTACGAATCAGGACTATTCCGATTATTTGACCCAGATTGAGCTGCAGGATTTTAATACGATTGCGCTTGTTTCTGGTGATGCCGCATTAAAGGCGGTCTATGCATCCTTTGCCCGCCGTTTGCGCGAGGAGGAAGGTCGTAAAATTCAGGTTGTGCTGGCGAATTATACGACTGCCGACCATGAAGGCGTCATCAGCGTCAAGAACGGCGTGAAGCTGGCTGACGGCACCGTTATCGATGCCCAAAAAGCGACGGTCTGGGTTGCGGCGGCAACAGCTGGCGCAGCGATTAATGAATCGTTGACGTATCAAGCCTATGAGGAGGCAATCGATGCGGATATTCGCTATACGAATTCGCAAACAGCTGCGGCGCTTCAGGCGGGCGAGCTATTGTTCACGGTGAGTGGCGGACGTGTCATAGTCGAGCAGGATATCAATACGTTTACCGGTTATACACTGGAAAAAGGAAAAGCCTTCTCGAAAAACCGCGTGATTCGCGTGCTGGACGGCATCGCAAATGACTTTAAGCAGATTTTCGAGGGCTTCTATATCGGAAAAGTAGACAATAATGCGGATGGCCGCAGTCTTTTCCGCAACGAGTGCACGAAATATTTGAACAGCTTACAGGAGCTCGGCGCGATTCAAAATTTCGACTCCCAGGTAGACTTGTCGGTGCTTGCCGGTACGGATTCCGACAGCATTGTGATTGACGTTCATATTCAACCAGTAGATAGCGTAGAAAAAGTATATATGAAAGTGACGGTGAAGTAATATGGCATTTTTGAACGCAGGAGATACGATTTCAGGCCGCGAAGGACGGGCTTTCACGGTCATTAACAACTCGCAGGAAGAAATGTTTTACGTGAAGACGCTGGAGGCAAGCATCGAGAAGCAGAAGGCAGAAATCAAAACGCTCGGTCACAGGGGCATGCAGCACAAAGCAACGGGCTGGTCGGGAACGGGCACGATGACCATCTATTATGTAACCTCGAAATTCCGCCAAATGATGCTTGATTATGTGAAAACAGGCGTCGATGCTTATTTTGACATTGTTATCATGAATGAGGATTCAGCATCCGCTACAGGGAAACAAACCGTTGTGCTGAACAAGGTCAACTTGAACAAGGTCATTATCGGCAAGCTGGATACCGAGAGCGAAGCGCTTGAGGAAGAAATCGAGTTTACCTTTGAAGGCGTGGATATTCAAGACCACTTTACGGCACTTAAACTGGGTTAATTTACTATAGATTCGAAATGGAGGCAATAAGCAATGAGTGATTTAAGTGTATTTTTCGCGCAAAATGCGGCAGTCGAATCGACACAGCCGTTTATCGTATCCGATCGGTTCAAGGATGCCGAAGGACAAGCCGTAGCCTGGGAGCTGCGCAGCATGACGGAAGCCGAGAACGAGGAGTGCCGGAAGTCCTCTACACGCAAGGTAAAGGGGAAAAACGGTGCTTTTGTTCCCGAGACGAACACGGATGAATACCTCGCTAAGCTCGTCGTGAGCAGCATTCAGTTTCCCAATCTAAAGGATGCGGATTTGCAGAAATCGTATGGCGTGCTAGGTGCCGAGAACCTTTTGCGCAAAATGCTGCTGCCAGGCGAATATGCCTCGCTCGTTCAGCGCGTCCAGGAAATTAACGGCTTCAATCAAAGCCTGAACGATTTGGCCGATGAAGTAAAAAACTAATTAAAGAGGGCGATGGGGAAGCGAACTATGCTTACTACGCCCTCCATGAACTTCGTATTCTGCCGCATGTGCTGATGGGCATGACCCGGCGTGAAAAAGCGGCAATCTATGCGATGATCGATGTTCGCATCGAGAACGAGAAGAAGCAGCGTGCCAAGGCAAAACGAAAATAAGGACGGGCAGCGCTCTCTTAAGGGAGCGCTCTTGCCCGTGTGTAGGGGGTGGAAGGATGGCAAGTAATTCCCCAGCCGTTATTGATGGTGAAGGTGCTAGAACGAGCGGTTCTGCTGAAGCCTTTTATCGGTTTATGATCTTATTAAATAACAGCTTTATTGAAGCGACCAAGCAAGGCAAAAAGCTGGTAGAGGCTTTTGAAAAAATGAGTGTAGAAGCTAACCATTTGGATGTTGAGCTAACGAAAGCAACAACATCGATGAATGCTTTTACAGAATCGGTTAAAAAATTTAGTGAAGCTGCAACACCTCCTCCTGCTCCTCCCGCGCCAGCAGATCCTGCTGACCCAGAATCAAATGATTCTGAAGACACGGGTGGAAGAAGGGGAAGACAAGGTTTTCTGGGTAATCTTGAAGATGGCTTGGGCGCCGCTGCGAACGGGGTCGAGCTAATTATTGCCCTTAGAACGCTGTTGCAAGATAACAATGCAGCTCCGCTAGCTCCAGAAGAAGCGTCACCTGTACCCGAAGCGCTCGTTAATGCGGCTCAGCAAGGAGCAGACATGTGGCATTCTGCTATTTTAGGCGCTGGCGAGAAGATTAAGCAAATGATAACGTTGGCCATAACAGGGGCATTGGAGGAACATCAATCTAAAGCGTTACTCTTTGCGCGAGCCGGAGGGGCTGAGGTTGGTGAGCCTCTCTATCAGAATATTAGAGGAAACGCGGTAAGAAACGGCGTGGACGTGAACGAAGGGATAAAAACGGCTTTGTCCCTCATGCCTGCTGTACAGAATACAGATCAACTTAATCGTATGACGAATATGGCCATGGAACTCTCTTCCTTAAGTCCTAGCGGAGGAAGCTCTGAGGATGCGGCAGATGCGATAAAATCGGCCATGGAAGGCGACTACTCTGGTTTAATGGATTCTTTCCAAATTAACGAAGATGCGTTCAAAGGTGTTGGCTTTGAAGAAGCAATGGATATGGACGGCTTTCTCAATGCGTTGGATGCGATGAGGGAAAAAGCGAATTTAGGGGCAGAAGCGCTAGAAACGGTCGGCGCCAGCCCAGCTAATCAGATCGCAAATTTGCAAAATATGATTAAATCTGGCTTTGCGGATGCAGGAATGGGTGCGGTTGCAGCGATGTCGCCACTGCTTGAGAAGTTAAATGAGCTCGTTGCAGGTGAGAAATTCCAAGCCTTTTTCACGTTATTTGGAGAAGGTCTGACATTCGTAGCTAGTATGCTTGCTGAAGTAGGAGAGGGAGCTCTTTGGGTGTTCAGCCAGTTTTTAAATAATTGGCCGCTTATTGCTTCTATTCTAATGATGGCAGGCGCTGTATTTCTTCCAACGATAATCACTGCATTATGGGCAATGGTCGCGCCTGTCTTAACCCAAGTTGGCGCATGGCTGCTGCTCTTATGGCCAATCTTGCTCGTTATTGCAATTATTGGATCTTTAGTTGGGTTGTTTCTATATTTCGGAGGAACCGTGGAACAGGTTGTAGGTTTTGTTTCAGGATTGTTTGCCGGACTCTTCGCAGCACTGCAAAATAGCTTCGCTTTACTATGGAACATTATTTTGTCCGTTGCGGAATTTCTGGTTAACATTTTTATTGATCCGGTTTATGCCATTCAAAAGTTATTTTATGACCTTGTTAAAAATGCTGTTGGCTACTTTGGGAATATGATTGACACTTTTATAGACGGTCTGAATTGGGTACTCGAAAAAGTAAATAAAATAACGGGTACCGAATTTGACGTGATTGGAAAGTTTGATACGAGCCAAATCGATCAGTTTGCACCAAAGAGTGAGAAGAATGTTGTGGATTTCTCAAAATATAAAATGGCACAGACTAATTTAGGCGATGCTTTCAGCAAAGGGAGTGATTTTGGAACAGGGCTTATGGACAGAGTTGGAAGTTTTAAAGATAGCATGAACTTTGATCTAAACAAAGAATCTGGTTTTGTTAATGCCGACGAGCCAGCAGGTAGCGGTTTTGGCGGGGCAGCCCCAAACATTAACCGAGTAGAGGAAGTCGGATCGATCAACGAAACCGTTGATATTTCCAGCGAGGATTTGAAGACGATGCGGGAGCTGGCCGAGACGAAAAGTATTCAGAATTTTGTATCCCTGCAGCCTACGGTCAGCGTACAAACCGGCGATATCAACAACGGCTACGATATCGATACCATCATTGGACGGATTGAGCGCTCCCTCAATGAAGAGATCGCCTCGTCTGCGGAAAGGACGTACAGTGTATGATTACGAGTCGAAATCACGATCATAGCATCTGGCTGAGCTATGGCAATCAGCAGCAAAATGTACAGCTTCCCGTCAATCCGCCGGAAATCAAGATAGGCGATGCCGCGGGCGGCAAAGCGTACGAAGTATCCGGACTAGGCGAAATCAATGTAATCCAAGGTCATAAGCTAACTAGCATTTCGTTTGATAGTTTTTTTCCTGCAGAGTCGTATCCGTTCATTGTTAGCAAAACGTGGGTGGATCCCGTCTTTTATATTACCGTTATTAAGGATTGGTTGGATCGAAAGCAGCCGATTCGCTTTATTTATACGGGTGAAACCTTCGATATTAACTTGCCTATGAGCATAGAGAAATTCGAATGGAAGGAAGTCGCTGGTTCTGGTGATATCGAGTATAGCATCTTACTAAAGGAGTATGCTTTCTATGGTGCTAGGCCCGTCATTGTCAAAAATGACAAAGCAAGCGTCAAGGCACAGCCCAGGCCTTCGGACAAAACGACACCGAAGACTTACAAATTGGTCGCTGGCGATTCCCTTATTAAAGTAGCTAGGCTAAAGCTAGGAAATGAGGGACGATGGAAAGAAATTCAGAAGTTGAACGGCATCAAGGATTCGCAGCTGAGGCAGCTGCCGATTGGTATGCTGCTCAAGCTGCCGGGGGGATAAGATGCTGGAAATATTGATTGATAACCGAAATGGAAAGGTTTGGAATATCACCAGCTTAGTACCGTCCCTCACATACAAGACGAAACGGATCGGGACGGCATCGAGCCTGGATTTGGCGTTTATTAAAGGCAGCTTGTTCCAAAGCGCTTTGTTTGAAGTGAACAACGGTGATATCATCACGCTTCGCAAGGATGGATTGGCTGTTTTTTATGGCTACATCTTCGAGATTAATTCTGGCAGGGACGAGAGTGTGTCCATCAAAGCCTATGATCAGCTTCGGTATTTGCTTACGAATGATACTTATGTCTTGAAGGATGTGACCGCTTCGCAAATCGTGAAGCAAATTGCAGATGATTATGAATTGAAGACGGGGCTGCTTGCCGATACAGTTTATAAAATTCCGTCGATGATTGAGGATAATCAGAAGCTGCTGGATATCATTTGCAAAGCCCTTGATTTGACGTTAATCCATAAAGGCGGAAATTTTATGCTAATAGATGATTTCGGCAAGCTTTCCGTTCGGAATATCCAGGACATGAAGGTGGATTTTGTCATCGGTAATTATAGTCTTCTATATGATTATGGGCTAAAGCGTTCGATTGACGGAGAAACGTATAACAAAATTAAGATGTATCAGGACAATAAGGTAACAGGGAAGCGAGATATTCACATCATACAAGACAGTGCGAATATCGCGAAGTGGGGACGTTTGCAATTATATAAGCAGGCAGATGAGAAAATGAATGAAGCACAGATTAGAGAGCAGCTTAGCCAGCTCATGACTTTGAAAAACCGTGAGAGCCGCAGCATCAGCATTGATGCGATTGGTGATCTGCGGGTGAGGGCGGGAAGCTATGTACCAATCATTATTGAAGAGCTGGATATCAATCAGTATTTTCTCGTAGATGAGTGTACGCATAAATTCGACGCGGATATACACACGATGAAACTGGAATTGAGGGTGATTTAATGGCATTGCTGGATACAATTAAAAAGGCAGGTGCAGCGGCTCATGCCGCCGGCAATCCGATGGCTGTGATGGTCGGAAAAGTAACGAAAACAAATCCTCTGGAGGTAAACGTGGATCAACGTTTTACCTTGTCGGAGGATTTTTTAATTGTACCGGAAAGCCTTACGAGGTTTGAAGCGACGTTGTCTTCTTCGGAGAGGCTGGTGATAAGGAACGGTCTTGAAGCTGGTGATACCGTGCTCATGCTCCGGGTGCAAGGCGGGCAGCAATTTGTGGTGCTGGACAAGGTGGTTAAGCCATGATTCCCCAAGGGGCAAGACTGACGGATGCTATGGAGAATGAGCGCGTCGAGACAAGCGTGACTTATAAGTTGGATTGGATGAACAATCGGATTGTTGGCATGACCGACAGCCTAGATGCGGTAAAACAAGCGGTGTTTAAAATTTTGCAAACGGAACGCTATGATTTTTTTATTTATAGCTCGGATTACGGAGCTGAGCTTCAGGGGCTGATTGGCGAGGCTCCGTCTTTTGTCCGCTCCGAGATGGAGCGGAGAATTCGGGAGGCTGTCATGCAGGATGAACGCGTGAGCGGCGTGACTGATTTTCAGTTCGAAGTCATTGAGGACTTCGCAAGCATTCGTTTTACTGTTATCTCAGAATTCGGAAGTTTTGGAGAGGAGGTCACAGAGCGTGTATGAACAGATGACTTTTAGTCACTTGCTGCAACAAATGCTAGATCGGGTGACAGGGGATGTAGACAAGCGGGAGGGGAGCATTATTTATGATGCGCTTGCTCCTGCAGCAGCAGCATTGTCGGAGCTTTACGCCCAGCTCGATGTAAGCATGAATCTTGCATTTGCAGATACCTCGAGCGGAGAGTTTCTGAGCAGGAGAACCGCTGATTTCGGCATCGTCAGACAATCGGCTACGCGTGCGAAGCGGCTGGGGAAATTTTATGGAGCGGGCGGAGCGGCTATCGACGTGCCTATCGGCAGCCGCTATTCGCTGAATATGGTCAATTTTATTGTAAGAGAAAGAGTAAGCGCCGGTTCATTCGTGCTCGAAAGCGAGCTTGAAGGAGCAGTGGGGAATCAACAATTCGGTGATATGCTCCCGATCGATTATATCAGTTCACTTGCTCGTGCGGTGCTTTCAGAAGTGCTGGTACCCGGCGAAGATGAAGAATTGGATGAACAGCTGCGATCCAGATTTTTGGCGGAGGTGCAAAAGCCGGGAACAAGCGGCAATGTGTCCGACTATATGAAGTGGACCACGTCGGTTGCAGGCGTTGGCGGAGCACGTGTAATGCCGCTTTGGGACGGACCTGGTACGGTAAAGGTCGTTATCGTAAATGCAGACAAGCAGCCTGCGAGCGAAGTGCTTCAGCAAGCAGTGCTTGCCTATTTAAACGAACAAAGGCCAATTGGCGCGGAGGTTTCGGTCATTTCTGCTTCTAGCGTACCTATTCATATTAAAGCGCAGGTAACAATTGCCACAGGATATACAATCCAACAGATCAACGAGGCATTCACGAGTGCGGTGCGCGCTTATTTAGAAGAAACGGCCTTCCAAATCAACTACGTTAGCATCGCGAAGCTTGGAACTCTACTTCTTGATATTCCTGGCGTTATTGATTATGACGGGCTTCTGCTAAATGGCGGAGGTGCCAATGTTGGTCTGGATATTGATGAGGTGCCTGTTGCGGGGCTAGTGGAACTGGAGGTGTAGGTTGTGCCATATCCTGCAGAGCTGGATATTTTTAAGGAGAAGCTGAACAAGAAGGCTGACGAACAACTGTATGTGATTGAAGAAGAAATCGCTGTAATAAACGGGGTGTTCGAGGGCGAGCTTGCCCATGACGATATCCGAGTAGACAGCATTCAAATCTATACAAAAGCAGGCTTAAACGGTGAAAAGGTATCCAATTATTTTCTATCCTCTCCGATTGAAACGCCTTGGAAGCTTCAGGTGAAGCTTTTCTCGCAAGCGGACGTTGTGTTCGTAACTTATGAGACGCCAGGCGACAGGGTGGAAGCAGGGGATATTAACGATTTGCAGAAAAGCATCATGGCTATTCAGGTAGAGATAGAGAGATACAAATCGATTGGCAGCATTGATGGTGGCACATTTTAAGGGAGGTCCGTATGGCACAGACGATTCAGATGAAGCGCGGCACAAAGGCACAATTAGCTGCGTACGGTGTGTTATTGCCAGGAGAAATGGGATTTTGTACGGATACAAAGGAAGTTTATATCGGTGATGGAACAGCGAATAGCTTTGTAGGGCGGGCATTATCTGGCACAGAGGTGGCTAGACCAGCTGCCGCAATGCAAGGAAGACTTTATTACGTCAGTAGCGGCACTAATGTTGGCTACTTGTATTTCGATGATGGAGCAAATTGGAAAAGAGTCAATGCTCAGAAATTAACTGATTTATCAGGGACATTTGATGATATCACTGATGGAGCTTTATATGCAAAGGTAGTCAAAGCTGATATTTCGTCAGGTCACATAAACAAAGTATCCGACGGCGTAAATGTGAAGACTGCGGCTGAAATTAAAACGCATCTGGATGATGTGACCAAGCACCGCCTGATTAACGATAATAGTATTTCGGCAACGGACTTGTGGTCAGCGCAAAAGATTCGAAATGAAATCGAACTCGCCAAGCACAATATTGAGCCTCAGGCATCGGTAAAGGATAAGGATTTAGTTGTTCCTCCAGCTGCACCTTTACCGTATGACCGTTATATTATTTCGGCAGGCGCAGCAGGCGCTTGGGCTTCCCATTTGAATAAAATCACGGAATGGAACGGAACAGCTTGGGATTTTTATACCCCGCAGGTCGGCTGGACCTGTTATGTGGACGATGAGCAAAAAGTATATAGCTGGAATGGAACGGCATGGGTCAGAACAGGCGGGGCGCTTCAGACAATTTCTGCCGGCAGTGGGCTAGTAGGTGGAGGACAGGCAGATACGGTTACTCTCAGCGTTGGAGCGGGGAACGGTATAACTGTCGCTGCGGGAGCGGTGAATGCAATGGCAGGCAAAGGCATTTTGGTCAATGCGACTGGCATTGAGGCTAACGTAGATAGCGTGAGCATTGTATATGATTCGGCTGCAGGAAATAGCTTGAGGGTTGCCGTTATTGATGGCGGTACGTTTTAGGGAGGTGTATAAATGCCAAGAAAAGTGCTCATTCAATTGCGTCGGGGTGCCGAAGCAAGCATTGGTATGTTAGAGACCGGCGAGCTCGGTTATTGCACAGACTCCCAAAAACTGTACATCGGGACAGCGGGCGGAAATATTCTGCTTGCCGCCGCTCAGCAGGCGACAGGCGATATGCTCAAAAGTATTTATGACACGAGCAATAATGGGAAAGTAGACTCAGCGGAAGCGGCCGACTCGGTGCCGTGGGCGGGAGTAAGCGGTAAGCCGACAAGCTTTGTTCCATCAGCGCATGTACATGCTGCCTCCGAGTTGACATCGGGGACGATAGCAATAGCCCGGCTTCCTACGGCTTCGACCAGTGGAGTAGGTGTTGTTCAGTTGAACAATGCCATAAACAGCACTAGTGCGGTTCAAGCAGCAACGGCGAATGCAGTGAAGCTTGTTTATGATTTGGCAAACGGGAAATTGAGTCCAGGCGTGACTTGGAACCAATTGAAGGGGGTGTAGGTTTTGTCATATGGATTAATGTTATATAGCGTTCAAACATACGGTGAGGAAAATGTCGGTGGAGAGGACACTGCACCTGCCGAAATCGATTTAATGAGCTATTTGCCCTCCTATTATCAGCAGTTTCTGGAGATGCTCTTAATTCAAAAATGCTTGGGTGAGGAGATTGGAAAGCATTCAGAACGGCAAGAGGATGTTTTGAATCAATATTTTGTTCAATCGGCAACATGGGGATTAGCACGATGGGAAAAAACGATCGGCTTGTCCAGTGACTCTTCTTTGCCGTATGCCCGTCGACGCGAGAGCGTGATCGCCAAATTACGTGGCGCTGGAACGACTACGAAAGTCAAAGTTATTCAAACTGCTATGGCTTTTTCAGGCGGTGAAGTGAACGTTGTGGAATATCCTGCGGAAAGCCGGTTTGAGGTTGTATTTGTAGGAACAAAGGGTATTCCCCCAAACATGTCAGGGTTTATTCAAATGCTGGAGGATATTAAACCGGCTCATTTGGCTTATAGCTTGAAATACACCTATTCGGTATGGAACCAGATAAAAGAATTATCGTGGAATCTAGCCAAAAGCAAGACGTGGAGCGAACTAAGAGTTTACGAGGGAGTGTGACCATATGCTAACGACTGGGAATTTAGGATTGAAAAAGCCGGAAGGCACAGATGTTGTCGATATTATGGATTTTAACGCTAACGCAGATATTTTAGATAATGCAGTTGCCGGTAAGGTGGATAAGGAAGCTGGGAAGCAGTTATCAACGAATGATTTTACTACGGCAGAGAAAACAAAGCTTGCCGGGGTGGCTGCGGGTGCTAATGCTTATGTGCACCCATCTTCACATCCGGCAAGCATCATTGTGCAAGACGCGAGTAACCGCTTTGTTACGGATTCGGAGAAAGCGGCTTGGAGTGCCAAAGCAAATACGGCAGCAGCCACAACTTCAACAGCAGGGCTGCAATCCGCTGCGGATAAAACCAAGCTGGATGGGATTGCGACGGGAGCTAATAACTATATACATCCTTCGTCGCATGCTGCATCTATGATTACAATCGCTGATACAGGAAATTTGATTGCGGGAACAAATGTAGAGACGGCGCTGCAAGAGATTGCAGGGAGTGTGTTTATCAAGGTTCTTGCCGCCGGATTTAATATGAATACCTTATCAGTTACGGGGCGCTATTACGCCTATGCATCTGCTACTAATATTCCATCAGTTGATATATATTATATTGATCATTTTCAATCAATTGATGCTGGATTTGCTTCGCAACAGGCATATAACCTTATTAATAACAGGGTATATACACGTCGTAACTATAACGGTACATGGACTTCCTGGTCTCAAATAAGTAATGAAACAATCAGTCTTGGTAACCAGCCTAATTTAAATAATGTTGTAAATAGTGGAGAATTTTATGGATTCGACGTTCAAGCTGGCCCAATAGCTAACTCTTCTGGATATTTAAAAGTAACGCAGCATCCTAATGACAGTTCCTATTTGAACCAAACATATAAAGATGTAGCCACAAGTTCTACTTGGTCAAGGGCGCGGGTTAACAACGTATGGCAGCCTTGGCTGCAAATAAGCAGCGAAATGGTTAATTTGGGAGAAGGTATAGATTTTAATAATATTATTAAAGACGGTTGGTTTCATGTAGGATCTACAACGAATGGGCCAATAGCAGGAGGGTATTTCTTCTTACAGGTTTCAAGATTCCCAACTCAAGCCTACACAGTGCAAAATGCTTATGCTACAGAAAACAACAGAGTATGGACTCGTAGGCAAGTTTCAGGAACATGGACAGTATGGTCACCTCTACATACACCTTATGTGTATCCTGCATCAGATACTATTTATTATTCAGGTGATGGAACACCGCGATTTTCCGGCAATGAAATTTCTTTTAGAGCTCCAATAAAGGGACGTTATAGAATTTCGGCAGATGTTGCGCTACATGGTAATGGTGGCTCACTTGGTCGATTGTTGGTGTATGCTTATATCGATAGTCAGTGGGTGACTATCGGAAATATTGTCGGTGGCGGAAATAACTTTGTGTATTCTCGTATCACACATGATATGAATGTCGAAGTTGCTGAATTTGGTAGTATTCGTGTTGGAGTTGGGAATGGTTCAGACTATCAAGCTTCCATTAAAAATCTTTATATTCAAGGTTTGGTAAACGCTCAATTCTAAGAGGGGGGGACATGTATATGATTCGAAAATATAGTGGGTACTATGTAGATGTTGAACAAAGTGTAATTGATGAGTACATTGCAAGTATTAATATTAGCTATGAAGTGGTGGATAGCCCCATGTCATATATACTTACAATCGGTAATACTGTTATAGAACAGGATACCGATGAGATGGGTAACCCTCTTAATAAAAATAATATTCAAACTGCTATCAATTCATTGCAAATACGTATCCTAGATGAAAAAGTATACGATCGCTTTGGTCACACGGATGAGGAAGCTAGAATTGCTTTACTTCCAAAAACAAGTTTACAGCTAAGAATTGAGCAGCTAGAGTCTGAGAGCACATCAAGTACGATCGCGATAGCAGAAGTTTATGATGAGGCAACGCAGCAAAATGCAATACGTGAGCAGGAGGTTGTCTACACAATGCTAGGACTTGCAGAAGCCTATGAACTTATTTTAGAACAACAGGAGTTAATTTCAAATCTAATAAACCGCATTGATGCGATTGAGACATTACAGGGAGGTGGTAATTAGATGGCTACGGTTTACGCTAACCTTATTCGAAAAGGACTTAAGACTATTAACGATGTGCCAGCAAATATAAAGATAGATGTGATAGCTCTTCTTACAAAGGACGGCAAAGATTAGGCGCATGCAAAACAGCAGTTTTTTGGCATTTCTTAGATGAATTGTTAGCTAGCGATTAGCTTTTATTTAAAGACCCTGTCACTCGGCAGGGTTTTTATATTTTCATCTATAAAAAAGGAGGTTTACCTTTGTTTAAGCAGATTTTTGAATTTGAAATATCGCCAGGAAAGACTTTAGCCGCGGGATTAGGAGCTGCTGCTGCTCCATGGATTGATCTGATCTATGGGGAGGGGAGACTTATACCGATTACCTTGCTTTTAGCTGCAATCTTAATGGACTGGATCACCGGCATCGCAGCGTCGTTAAGAGACGAAACCTACAGCTCCGAGTATGGGCGTCACGGCATTCTGCGAACCGTATTTTTACTCGCGTTTCCATTTCTAGCAAACTTGTTGGATATGATGCTAGGAACGCCCGGGCTTTTGTTTTATGCGATTACACTAGGTTTGGTTTATCATATCTGGCAGTCGCTTACGGCCAATGCCTACCGGGCCGGCTGGGAGAAATGGATTCCAGATATGGTCATCAAGCATATAGAAAGCGAATTAAAGGCTAAGGTTGAACGTGCAATTCAGCGGGGAGCGGATGATGAAGGGGGGAATGGAAATCGGTAACTACCAGATGGATCATATACCGAAAAGCACTTCGTTTAACCGCCGCCCAGGCTTATTCATGCTTCCCCAATCGATTACCATCCACAACACAGGAAACCCGGCTAGCACAGCAAAAAATGAAAGGGCGTGGCTCACCAATCTTTCCAATACCCGGACTGCATCCTATCATATCGTTGTGGACGAGCACGAGGCTATTGAATGTCTCCCGCTTAATGAACATGCTTGGCATGCCGGTGACGGGAGCGGGATGACAAGCGGTAACCGTACGTCAATCGGCATCGAGCTGTGTGAGAGTGGCAATTACGAGAAAACGTTAAGCAATGCGGTTGAACTCGTCGCGAAGCTGCTTAAACAGTACGGCTGGGGCACGGAGCGACTTTTCCGCCATTATGATTGGAGCGGGAAGACTTGCCCGCGATTGATGTACGATAGCGGCAAGTGGACAGGATGGTTTGCTTTTAAAAATAAGATTTCGGAGCGTATACAAATGCAAAATGGCAATAGTGACAGTAAAACGGATCTGGTACTCTCAAGCAGCGAGCACAGAGTTCTGGTTGATACGTTGACTCGTTTCACGAATCAAAAGCTGATTCAAGACGTAAAGTGGAAGGAGAAAGCAGAACAAGGCGAGCTAACGCTTTCGGAGCTTGCATGGTTGAATACGATCCTCCTATCGCGAAAATGATGCTCATTAGGCATCTGCTCATTTCCTCCAAAAGCCCATACGCTTTTGTCCTGAAAACATAGGATACTGTGTAAGTTAACAAAAAGGAGATGGCCAAATGAGCTATGGAGTAGCAGGAGCAAATGTAGGTCCAGGACACTGCGCACCTTACCCGGTTGCAGGCGTAGGCAACAACTGCGGCGGTGGGTTCTCGAACATTGGATTTATCCTCGTTCTGTTTATCCTACTTGTCATAATTTCTCGTTCTTGGTTGTAATCAACACACCTTCATTGCAACAATAATCCTCTAAAAAACGTTATTCCACGATCTGAAAGCATAAATAACCGCCCCAAGCGCATGAGTGCTTGGGGCGGTTATAGTGTTGCCTCATCGACCTCGACCAACCGAATTCGTCAGGCAGCGTTAATTGATCCCGAAAGGGTGTGGGCGGGAATGGAAAATGAGCAAGAGCACATTTTGTTCAATCGCCTATACGTTTTCCTCCGAAAATCATAGGATACTGTACCTTAACAAAAAGGAGATGAACAAATGAGCTATGGAGTAGCAGGTGCAAACGTAGGTCCAGGACATTGTGGCCCCGTTTACCCGGTTGCAGGCGCAAATTGCGGTCCTGCAGTTGGCGGAGCATTCTCAAGTCTGGGAGTTATTCTGGTCCTCTTCATTCTGCTTGTCATTATTTCCCGCGCTTGGTGCTAGGAATAAAAGCTTACTTGTAAATCGGCATGATGGTGTTTCCACTAATTGAAATAGCATAAATGCCCCCAAGTGCCTGAGCCTTGGGGGTTTTGCTTGCTGGCAGCTATTTAGCGAACCTCAGCGATAAGCTCGATCTCAACCGGCGTATGGAACGGAAGATCGCTAGTTCCGATTGCAGAGCGGGCGTGGCAGCCATTTTCACCGAATACTTCAATGAGCAGATCGGAGGCGCCGTTCAGTACATAAGGCTGATCGCCGAAGCCGGGAGCGCTGTTGATGAAGCCGAGAATTTTAACGATCTTGACGACGCGGTCGAGGTCGCCAAGATGGGTTTTCATTGCTGCAAGCAAGTTGATGACAACCTGACGTGCCGCTTCCTGGCCTTGTTCAATGGTGAGATCGGAACCAATTTTACCCTCGTACATAAGCACGCCGTCAATCCGGCAATCAAAGCCCGAGGTATAGATGAGATTGCCAGTCTGGTTAACTGGGATATAAGAAAATTTAGGTTTAGTCGTTTCTGGCAGGACGATGCCAAGCTCGGTTAGACGTTTCTCGATAATAGACATAATGAAAACAGCTCCTTATAGTTTGAATAGTTTAAATGTAGATGGTTGACTTCACCGCGGACAGGGGTTGATAGCTTGCCGTCATGCACTCACATTCATACTGCGAAGCAGGGCGATTCTCGAAGCCCGTTACCGCGATACGCAGCATGCCGTGCACGACATAGGTGGCGATGTGCTCGGACGGATTTGATCACCAGACCAATTCCATATATTAGCCAACGTTTCCCAAGTCCGCACCCAGCTCGTGCTGCCGAGAGCATTTAGAATAAAGCATTTAGAATAAAGCATTTAGAATAAAGCATTTAGAATAAAGCATTTAGAAAATGATCGAGCATGCCATATCCGCCTCCTTTGTGTTATTCGAGCATGCCGCGTGCCGCTACGGTTGCTTTGTGCAGCTGTCCGGATGCTTCCTCGATGTAAACAAAGCTGTGCAAATTAACCGTGCTGCAGATATGGTTTGGAATGATTCGAATGACGTCGCCAACCTGATAGCCGGACTCTGGCGATATCCGTATCATGCCATGCTCTTCGTTCATCCGCTCCAGCACGGCGCTCGAATCGCCGACAATGTGCCCGAAGCCCTTCAGATACAATGGGGCATTGCCTGGCTGCACATCAGTGGCGAAGGTTTTGCTACCGCCGTCGATGACGATCAGGTCGTCCGCGGGACGGCTCACAACAGTGGCAAGTACAGTTGCTGCGCATTGCTCCAGCGTACTAACGCCGAATGCGGCCTGCATTCGGTCTTGATAGATATAGGTGCCGGGCCGAACCTCCGTTACGCCTTCGATCTCTGCTGCAAATACGGCTGTCGGCGAGGAGCCGACGCTCACATCTTGGATAGGGATGCCGGCCGTCCGAATGGCAGAGGCAGCCGCCGCCATCAATCGGCCTTCCTCGTGTCCGGCTCCTTGGACATCGAGCGTTGAAGAGCCGTTTAGCAAAGCTCCTCGATAAGTGAAGATTCCGCTTAGCTTTACGCCTGGAAGCTCCGAAATCTGCTTGGCCGCAGTCACGGCTTTCCCTATGGCGACTCCCGTCCGCTGCAAGCCAGTATCCAGCTCAAGTCTTACCTCGAGCTCAGTGCCTTCCCGCACGGCAGTCTCGGAAATACGCCGCGCACCTTCAAGGCTGTCTACTCCGATAACGAGGCGTACGCCGGACTTGCTTAGCGCAGCCGCACGCTCCAGCTTGGAGAGGGCAATTAGCGGGTAAGCGACGAATATATCACGGATTCCGGCGCTCGCCATAACCTCAGCCTCGGAAATTTTGGCAACGGTAACGCCTACGGCACCTGCGGATAGCTGCCGCGCGGCCATTTCCGGCAACTTATGGGTTTTGGCATGCGGCCGCAGCTTTACGCCGCGGTTCGCTACAGCCTCCGCCATTCTTGCAACGTTGGCATCAACAATTGCACGGTTGATGATGACGCAAGGTGTTTCCACCTCGCGCCCATTGAACAAAGGGATATCCAGCAGCTTGCTCATTCGAACGCTCCCTCTTCGTTTTCAGCGACTTTGGATTCCTCCAAATAGCTATACAACGTAAACTTGGAAATGCTTAAATAGCTGCAAATCTTCTCGCCGGACTTCTTGATGAGGAAAGCTCCTTTTTGGTCGAGCAGCTGGATGATTTTGATTTTGTCATCTTTGGCCATCGCTGCCGGAGGTTTGCCGACCGTCTCCTGCGCTTCCTGGATGAGCGTATCGAGTAGATCGTTCACATTGCTTACGAACGATTCGCGTATCGGCTGGAGGCCGCTTGCCGTAAGAGATTGCAGCGTTTTCTCGGCCACCATCAGATCGGTGATGTCGAAATTGATGCACAGCGCGCCGATGATCGTGCCGGCATTGTTTTTTACATACATGGAGGTGGAGCGGAGAATCCGCCCGTCCTTCGTTTGCGTTACGTAATTATTGCGGTTGTCGCCTTCCGACGTTCCACGCATGATTTCCAGACCGAGATTCGTACCGGGATCCCCAACCTTGCGCCTTGTGACATGTCCGTTCTCGATCGCGACGATCGTGCTGTCAACGGGCTTCGACCAGTCATGCACGACAACCTCGCAGTTGTCGCCGAACTGGGCGGTTATGCCTTTGGCCATCTCTGTGAAAAATTGCATTTCTTGCGATATCGATTCCACCTTGGGATCACTCTCCACTTTTCCTTACAGTCTTATTGCACACATGGTACTATGGCTCGTTTGAAAAATCAAACAAAAAATCTGTTGTCCTAAAAAAAAGTTTGATGGTGTTTGTGAACTTTTGGAGCGATGAGACATCAAGAGAGGGTGAAGAAGGCATGTGCAGAATCAGCAACTCGTACCTATACGACTTTAATTTTTTTCTATACGGCTCTCGAGCTTTCCATTGCGATATCCGTGTGAGTCGCGTATATGAACACCTTTCCCAAAGAAATTGAAGAAACGGCGGTGATTGACGGCTCCGGCTATGGGGGGATTTTCCTGCGTATGATGCTGCCTTTGTCCTGCCTTTGCCAATTTCGCACTCCTCAGAGCACGGCTGTMAGAATACTACGTACCTCCCTACCGGTCCAACCCCCTAATATTGGACACTGGGCGACTAAAGTGTGTGTTCTCTTATTAAACCGCCAGTTTGAAAGGAGTTACTTCGTTTTTCGCTAACTTCTCCAGAAATTCAACGGGTGAGTAGTCATACAAGCTCGAATGAATGCGACGCTCGTTGTAAAACGAAACAAAACGATCGACTTCAGCGAATGCTTCTTCAAAGCTCATAAAGATATTTCGTCGGAAGCACTCACGCTCCAATATGCTGTGGTAGGATTCCACGTAGGCGTTCTTATTTGGTGTTTTATTCGGCGTACGTTCGTGAACAATTCCATTAGACTCACAGAAGTCGCCAAACGCATGGCTAACGAATTGTGGGCCATTATCGGTCCGAATAGTCAGGGGTTGCTCCTGCCCCAGGATGTCTCGCTTAAACAATGCTTTTTGTAAGGTGTGAAGAATATCTTTCGTGTCACATGCCTTGCCTCGATGGCAACCTACGAGATGACGATCATAGACATCTATAATATTCGCGGTATAAAAGTGCCGCTGTAAGCCAGCTACGTACCCATACTTGATGTCCAGCTGCCAGAGCTGGTTAGGCCCTGTAATCACCATATTATTCGCTAGGCGGCGAGGATGAGCGGCTGCTGGCTTCACTCGTTTGCCTAAAATCTGCATCTCTTTGCAAAGGCGGTACACCTTTTTCTTATTGATGCGAAGTTTGTACTTCCGACGTAAACAAGTGGTGATTTTACGGTAAYCATACGCCGATTCTTCACCTTCCAGGAGTTTCTCTATATAGCGCTTAATCTGATGATCCTTTACTTTTTTGCCCTCAAAAGTAAGCGAATACTTGGGCACAGGACGTCCGCGCTTATGGTTGCCCTTCTGAGACTTAGGTGTTTTCTCTTGATAGTAATACGTAGAACGAGGCAGGCAGCATATCCTGAGAATGGTTCGAACTTTGTAGCCTTTTAAGATCCATTCTCTGGCCACTTCCATTGGAGGTTTGGATGTTTTTTTTTAACCAAGTCACGAAGGACAGCGATCTCCAGTTCCTTCTCACCTATGAGCTTCGTCGCCTGTTCATATTTATCTTTCCAATCTTCTGTCGTCTGAGGATTGCTTAGGTTTTCTAGCTTTTTCTTTTTATTCATTGCAGGCTCCACCTCGTCTCGATATTGTTTCATCCATTTGTATAACGAGTAAGGGGATATCCCGTGCTTTCGGGCTGTTAAAGCCATATTCCCCCGCTCAAGTGCTTCTTCTACGACCTGTATTCTAAGTTCGTCAAACTTGCTGTGCTGTAC